>JAZOMP010000024.1:0-4174 GCA_045654045.1 Acutalibacteraceae bacterium | reverse complement strand
AATCCTTGAATGCAAACGAGCCTATACTTGTAACGCTGTCCGGTATTGTGATTTCGGTAAGCTTTTCGCAATTACTGAATGTCGAATCACCTATACTTGTAACACTGTCGGGTATAATGATTGAAGTAAGGTTGCTACAACAAGAGAATGCTAAACTCCCAATACTTGTAACACTGTCGGGTATGGTGATTGATGTGATGTTATGGCAATAATCGAATGCAAACGAGCCTATACTTGTAACGCTGTCCGGTATTGTGATTTCGGTAAGCTTTTCGCAATTACTGAATGTCGAATCACCTATACTTGTAACACTGTCGGGTATTGTGATTGATGTGATGTTATGGCAATAAGCAAATGCAAACGAGCCTATACTTGTAACGCTGTCGGGAATTGTGATTGAGGTGAGGCTACTGCAACTACTGAATGCAGAGTTACCAATACTTGTAACGCTGTCGGGAATTGTGATTGAGGTGAGGTTTATGCAGTCCTTGAATGCACCCCAACCAATACTCGTAACGCTGTCGGGGATAACAACATCTCCGCCATCACCGACGTATTTAGTTAAAACACCGTTTTCTATTATAAAATCCTTTAAATCACTCATAATAAAACTCCTTTATGTTTGCTTTGTTATTCTGCAACAAACGGGATGTTGTTTTCCTTTGCATACTGTTCTGCATAACTGCCTGCAGGTGCGTGGATAGTAACCTTTGATAATAAACCGTCTTCTTCATCATAGAAGGCGTTGTCATCAATAGCCTCTATACCTTCGGGAAGAATCACGCGGTTAATTTCATTCAGTTTTTCTCGCTTTTTGTTGGAAAGATAGGGATTCATGCGAGGAGAGAATGCTCCGGAACCGATAGCAAGAATTCTCTTTCCTTCGATCTCAGCCGGTACAGATATGCACACTTCAATTTCCTTTGGCGTTACGATATACAGAGACTTCGAATCGAGGCGTCCGGTTTCCCATTTCTTTTTCAATTCATTATCAGAGGTTTTGCGCTCATTTACGTTGGACATATGTATTTACTACTATATTTCATCTTTCTGTAAAACTAATTTTATCGCCCACGGCGGCACGTCCGGGTTGTTGTATTCATCATCAATGAACACAAAGACTGTATCAAAATCGGGCTTCTTAGCCGGGAATGTTCCGAAACCGTCGGTGAAATAAATCAGCCCTTTAAGGTTGGTGAATTCTTTTTCGTCAATCAGCTTCTGTGTAAATTCAAATACAGGTCTGAAATCCGTACCGCCTAAGCCCTTGATTTTCATAGTTTCAAGGTATTTATCAAATTCTTCCTGCGAGGTAATTTTTATATGTTCCTGAATTTCAGCGTCGCACTGGATTATATGTAAATTTATCTTGCTGAAAAAGCTTTCCGTACTTTTGAGTATGTTATATGTTTTCTGCACAAAGGTCTGCACAAGCTCGCCCGAAACAGAGCCCGATGTATCAATTGCGATAACAAACTCCTTTATTCTCTTGACTTCTTTGTACTCAAGCGGCTCAATAAGAGGCATTTTGTCATAGAGCTGAAGTCCGTAGGTATAAAAGATATAATCAAATTCA
This sequence comes from Acutalibacteraceae bacterium, assembly GCA_045654045.1. GTDB lineage: Bacteria > Bacillota > Clostridia > Oscillospirales > Acutalibacteraceae > UBA8612. Next base: position 2,598 of record JAZOMP010000024.1, on the reverse strand, counting down.
TCGTCATTGATTTTCATTACCTCTCCGAGTACGGCGAACTTTTTGAGGAAGGCAGTGTAATCGTATTTTTCACGGTTGACTGCATTGAGGTTCTGCATCATACCGCCCGCCTTGTCGCCCTGCTGCTTCGAAAAGGTTTCGAGGTCGGTCTGTAGCCTTTCGCTTATTTCCTGCCAGACCTGTGAAAGGCTTTGTGCCTGACCGTTTCCGTCGGGATTGTTTTCGTCTTCGCCGTTGCCTTCACCTTCTCCTTCGCCGTTACGCTCGCCGGTTATGCTCTTAATTACGCTGTCTGTTTCGTACCACAAAAAGTGGTCGTCTGCATAAAAAATGCCTCTCAGGTCTGCCATTTCAAGCGGGGTTAATTTTTTATCCAGATAGTAGCGATAAATTTTTTCGGCGGTGAGAATTTTAATTTCGTTCTTAAGCTCTGAATAAACCTTTTGCTGTAATGTTTCTCGCTTTGCCTGTGCAGACTTAAGTCCGAGCTCAGTTATTGAATATTCTGTTGCAATATCGCAGGCGAGATCCCAGCAGGGACGGTCAACAGAAGGACTCATAAACATATGGCGAAATACACAGTGCATTACTATGTGCAGGTAATCCCTGACGGAGGTTTCTTTTTCGTTTTTGTAGCGTTTAAGAATTTCGATGGGGTTATAGCAGATATGCCTGCCCTCTGTTGCAAGCGACCCGTCATAAGGTACAAACTTAAACTGACTGAGTGCCGAATCAAGAAAACGCAGATTAACAAGCAGCGTGTTGCGCGAAAGAATAAGCACGTCACGGGCGAGGCTTTCTGCTTTTGTAAGGTCTTGCTGAGCCATAACTGACACGTCCTTAAAAAGTTAATTATGGGTATATATTCTTTATTATAATATATCTGTGACAGTAAAATCAACCATAAAAAGTTTAACGGAATTACCGTCCGGTAAAATGGACACAAAAAGCAGGCTGAAGGGCAGCCTGCTTTGATGAAACTGTTGTGTTTAATTTTCAAGCTCTTTTTTGAGCGCTTTTTCTATATCTTTTGGCTTGAAAAATTTTGCTTTGCATTCAAGCAAAACAGTAACTGTTTCGATATAGTTGTGTTTCCGGAAGAACTCGATACAATCATCGTACATTTCCTTTGGCAGAAGGTTTTCTTTTGCCATAAATATAATGAGCTCGGGGTTAGCGCCGGATTCGATAAGCGCCTTGCGCTGATATGTAATATAAAAAATATAATCACAACGCAGGCTTTCATCTATTTTAAAGCCTTTGTATTCCGCAATCGCCATACCCTTTACCGCAAGACGCTTACAATCGGTGTCGAATTTGTCGAAGTTCATATTTGGTGCGAAAAATGGTGCCTGAATCTTGCCTATGGACAAGTTGACGTGAAATGTTTGCGGGAAGTAAACAAAATTGATATAGGGAATAGCTTTCGGCTTGATATACTGAACGGTTTGCGGAACTGTGAAATCTGTTATTCCGCCTTTAGGGGGAATTCGCCACAGAGTTTTGCCGTCCTTGCTGTAAAGAACACCGTCGCACACTTTGAAAAAATTATTTTCGGGAGATACGGTTATTGTTTTTAGACCCGGAAGTGCGGCGAAAACTGTGCTCAGCCTCAGACATTCGTTGGGGTTATCAACGTCTGGTCTGCGTAAGGTCGAAGGAAAATGCAAAGCTTCAATGCTGCTGTTGTAAGTGCCGAATGCATCGCAATAAACCGTTGTTACCCCTTCCGGAATTTCAATGTTTGTGTCGTTGCCGGTGTATTTGGTTAATACACCGTTATTAATTACAAAATCGTTAGCATTGCTCATTTCGTTTTCTCCTTTTATATTCACACAAACTGTATTTGCTTTGTTATTCCGCAACGAAGGGGATCTTTTTACTTTCTGCATAACGTTGAGCATAAGAACCTGCAGGGGTGTGAATGGTAAGGCTTTTGCAAGATTCGAATGCAAAATTACCAATGCTTGTAACACTGTCGGGTATTGTGATTGAGGTGAGGCTACTGCAACCATAGAACGCATAATTACTAATACTCGTAACACCGTTAGGGATAATAACGTCGGATTCTGTTCCGCAATAATCGTATAAAGTATTCCTTATTATGACAAATCCGTTTTTGTCAGGAAGTTTACAGCAGCCCTTGAATGCACCCCAACCAATACTCGTAACGCTGTCGGGTATCGTGATTGGGGTGAGTTTTGTGCAAAAATGGAATGCCTCATTGCCTATACTAGTGACGCTGTCGGGTATAGTGATTGAGGTGAGGTTTATGCAGCCCTTGAATGCACTCCAACCAATACTCGTAACGCTGTCGGGTATCGTGATTGAGGCAAGGCTACTGCAATTATAGAATGCAAACGAACCTATACTTGTAACGCTGTCGGGTATAGTGATTGAGGTGAGACTACCACAACCATAGAACGCATAATTATCTATAATTGTAACACCATCGGGTATCGTGACTGATGTGAGTTTTGTGCAAAAATTGAATGCATCATTGCCTATACTAGTAACGCTGTCGGGTATAGTGATTGAGGTGAGTTTTGTGCAAAAATTGAATGCATAATTGCCTATACTAGTAACGCTGTCGGGAAT
>JAZOMP010000023.1:0-2708 GCA_045654045.1 Acutalibacteraceae bacterium | reverse complement strand
GGCTGCGCAGAAATCACCGAAGATGCTGACATTGACGAATATCTGGAAAAATACCCGGACTTAAAAAAGATGAGGCTTGTTACCGACAGTGATGCCCATTACCTCGAAAATATGAATATGAACCCGAAACATCTGGAGCTTGAAAATCTTTCAGCCCGGAGTGTGATTGATTTTTTAATGTCGCAAAAATAATTTTTGCGGCATTTTTCATTTTTCGCCGTATTATAATGCGGTTAGTAATAATTAACCACTATATATAGCGGTATATATATTTCCCCATATCCAAGGCGTTGTTATACTGACAAATTGCGGTATATTTATGCAGAAACCTTGATTTTTTACTGTATATATGTTATACTAACTTGAATTGGATTGCTATATTTTTAACAATCAATAAACAACCAGATTTATTTAAGGAGGAGAAAACTTAAATGCTCAAGAAAATCAGCAAAATGCCTTTCACAGGTACCCCCGAGCAGGAAGCTCAGCTTAAAGCTGTAATCGCAGAGTGTAAGGGTGACAACAGTCTTCTTATGCATGTAATGCAGCAGGCTCAGGGAATTTACGGCTATCTTCCCATCGAAGTTCAGAAGATGATTGCCGACGGTATGGATGTACCCGTTGAAAAGGTTTACGGAATCTCAACTTTCTATGCACAGTTCGCTTTGTCTCCGAAAGGCAAGTACAACATCTCTGTTTGCCTCGGCACTGCTTGCTACGTTAAAGGCGCTCAGGATTTGATTGACAAGCTTTGCGAGGAGCTTAAAATTGACGCCGGTGAATGCACAGAAGACGGTAAATTCTCAGTTGAAGCCTGCCGTTGTATCGGTGCTTGCGGTCTCGCTCCCGTTCTCACAGTTAACGATGAGGTTTACGGTAAACTTGTTGCTGACGATATCCCCGGTATCCTTGCTAAATATCAGGCATAATTATGCGTGAACTATCCTTAAACATACTGGATATTTCGCAGAATTCTATATCTGCCGGAGCCTCGGTTGTTGAAATAGTTGTTGACGAAGACTCAACCCTCAGAACTATGACGGTAAAAATTATTGACAACGGCTGCGGAATGAGTGAAGAAATGCTCGTAAGAGTAAACGACCCGTTCTGCACAACGAGAACAACCAGAAAAGTCGGGATGGGAATTCCCCTTTTTAAAATGGCGGCAGAAATGACAGGCGGCAGCTTTGAAATAAGCTCTGTTGTGGGTGAAGGGACCTGCGTAACGGCCGTATTTAAAACCGACAGCATCGACTTTACCCCTCTGGGTGATATTGATTCCACCATAATCACCCTTGTCACAATGAACACACATATTGATTTCCTTTACCGTCTGAAGGTTGACGGCAGGGATTTCGTTCTTGACACAAAACAACTCAAGGATATCCTTGGCGGCGTTCCCCTTAACGAACCCGATGTTGTGATGTGGATGAAAGAATATTTAAATGAACAAACTCAAATAATCCGCGGAGGTGTTATATAATGAAAACACTTGAAGAATTGTTGGCAATCAAAGCCAAAGCTGAAAAGCAGATGAACGTCAGAGAAGATGACGGTTCAGGCATCAGAGTTGTTGTAGGTATGGCTACATGCGGTATCGCAGCAGGCGCAAGACCCGTTCTCGCAGGCTTCGTTGAAGAAGTTGCAAAGAGAAACCTCAAGGATGTTTCAGTTAACCAGACAGGTTGCATCGGCATGTGCCAGTATGAGCCCATCGTTGAAGTTTTTGAAGAAGGTAAAGAAAAGGTAACTTACATCAAGATGTCACCCGAAAAGGTAGCACGTGTTGTTGCAGACCATATCGTTAACGGTAACCCCGTTGTTGAATATACGGTAGCATCTCTCGACAAATAAGGAGGAAAATTATGTATCGTTCACACGTACTTGTCTGCGGCGGTACAGGCTGTACATCTTCAAGCAGCCTTGCTATCATCGAAGCCCTTGAAAAAGAGCTTGAAGCAAAAGGCCTCACAGACGAAGTAAAAGTTATTAAAACAGGCTGTTTCGGCCTTTGTGCTCTCGGCCCGATTATGGTTGTTTATCCCGAAGGAAGTTTCTACAGCGAAGTTAAGGTGGAAAATATTCCCGAAATCGTTGAAGAGCATCTTCTTAAGGGTCGTATTGTTAAGCATCTTCTCTATGAAGAGACAACTCAATCCGAAGATATCAAATCAATCAATGAAACTAACTTCTACAAAAAGCAGAAGAGAGTTGCTCTTCGTAACTGCGGTGTTATCGACCCCGAAAACATCGAAGAATATATCGCAATGGACGGTTACCAGGCTCTCGCAAAGGTAGTTACAGAAATGACTCCTGAGCAGGTTATCGACATTGTTAAAGATTCAGGTCTCCGCGGTCGTGGCGGCGGTGGCTTCCCCACAGGTCTTAAATGGAGCTTCACAGCTAAAAATACTGCTGACCAGAAATATGTTGTTTGTAACGCTGACGAAGGTGACCCCGGTGCTTTCATGGACCGTTCAATCCTTGAAGGTGACCCCCACTGCGTTATCGAATCAATGGCAATCTGCGGTTATGCAACAGGCGCAACAGAAGGTTATGTTTATGTTCGTGCTGAGTACCCCATCGCAGTAAGCCGTCTTCAGAAGGCTATTGACGATGCAAGAGAATACGGCCTTCTCGGTAAGGACATCTTCGGTTCAGGTTTCGATTTCGATCTGTTTATCCGTCTTGGTGCAGGCGCATTCGTT
>JAZOMP010000022.1:0-2402 GCA_045654045.1 Acutalibacteraceae bacterium | reverse complement strand
ACAAACACCCTTGCAATCTTCCTTGCACAGATGCCTTGTCGGCAAGCCGAGCAAAATATCCTCCGTCACCAGCTCATCGAGATTGAAGCGAAGTGAATCGACAAGAATGAGCTCGTCGTTGTCTTCGTTGTTGAGCGAGGTAACCAGAACATGGTCCACGGGGATAGAAAGATTTTTTTCTGTGTGTGTTGTGCACAAGTCGCAAGGGGCAGAATAAGTAAAGGTTGTGTCGGCAAGCAGGCTTACTACACCCGCCCTGTTGAACACGCCGCCCTTAACCCTTACGGGAGTAGCAAAAGGATAGTAAGTTGCGATATCGACACCGGATAAATCCAGCTCATAATCGAACTCAAGCTTTTCGCCTATGTTATTAAAAATCGGTTCAAGCTCTAAAAACACCTTTTAAACCTCCGTAGGTACACGCTTAACAACACGCAGAGAACATTATACTGTTTTAATTACGCTTTGTCAAGAAAAATTTTATTTTTTACAGAACTTCGGCGAAATCAAATACGCTTGCGGGAATTTCTTCCTTATCAGCGGAAACAGTAAAGGTGATATCGTGCTCAGTAATCTTGGAAAGCTCGTTAACCTTTGCAAGGAAAGCGCCGAGTTCTTCGTAGTCTCTGCCGCCGATGCGGAGTGTTGCATCAACAAAAATATCTGTGATATCGTGGTCTCTTGCGCAGATACCTGCGAGGAAACCGTAGAATGCATCGTAACCGCTTACGTTATAGTCATCGGTCGCTGTAAGTCTTACGCGGTGAGTAATGTCGGTTGTAAGCAGGGGCTGCTTTTCAACGCAGACAACGTTGCCGTTTGTTGCTTCAACTGCGGCGTTGACAAGCTCGATGAGCTTCTTTGTTTTACCTGCACCCTTGTGACCGAGAATAAGTTTTACCATAGTAATTCGCTCCTTTATATTATTGACTTAGTTTAATTTAGCTTCCAGCTCAGCCTTCATGTCCTCGTAGCCGGGTTTACCAAGCAACGCAAACATATTTTTCTTATAGCTTTCGACACCGGGCTGGTCAAACGGATTTACACCCACGACGGAACCTGAAACTGCACAAGCCTTTTCAAAGAAGAAGATAAGCTCACCGAGAACGTACTCGTTCATTTCGGGAATTTCAAGCACAATGTTGGGAACGTCACCGTCGGTATGTGCCAAAAGCGTGCCCTCGAACGCCTTACGGTTTACGAAAGAAACCGTCTTGCCTGCGAGGAAGTTAAGGCCGTCAACATTTTCGGGGTCTTCCTTTATATTGACGTCTGCCTTGGATTTATCGACATATACCACCGTTTCAAACATCAGTCTTTCGCCCTCCTGGACGTACTGACCAAGTGAGTGAAGGTCGGTAGAATAAATCGCTGAGGAAGGATAAATGCCCTTGCACTGTTTGCCTTCGCTTTCGCCGTAAAGCTGCTTGAGCCACTCGTTCATAAGAGTGAATGCAGGCTCATAGCTGACGTACATTTCAACCTTTTTGCCTGAACGGTAAAGAAGGTTACGTACGGCGGCATACTTGTAGCAATCGTTATCAAGGGAGGCAACGGAATATTTTTCGCGTGCATCCTGTGCGCCCTTCATAAGGGAGTCGATATCGATACCTGCCGCAGCAATCGGGAGAAGACCGACAGCGGTAAGAACGGAATATCTTCCGCCTACGTCATCCGGAACAACAAAGGTCTGATAGCCTTCTTTATCAGCAAGGGCCTTGAGAGTTCCCTTTGCCTTGTCGGTTGTAACGTAGATGCGCTTTGCAGCCTCTTCCTTGCCGTATTTTGCTTCAAGAATTTCCTTGAAAACACGGAAGGCAACTGCAGGCTCGGTAGTAGTACCGCTCTTGGAGATGACATTTATTGAGAAATCCTTACCGTCGATAAGCTGCATAACTTCGTTAACGGAGTCTGCGCTGATTGTGTTACCGGTAAAGAAAATCTGCGGTGTGTCTTTTGCTAAAAGATTGTAGTTATTGCCCTTACAGAATTCAATAGCTGCTCTTGCACCGAGGTATGAACCGCCGATACCGATAACAACGAGAGCCTTTGAATCTACCTTTATCTTTTCTGCAGCAGCCTTAATAGACTCAAACTCTGCTTTATCGTAATTGACGGGAAGATCGAGCCAACCAAGGAAATCGGCTCCTGCACCCGTACCGTTGTGCAGAGCTTCGTGAGCAGAAAGAACTTCGTTTTCGATTGAGTTGAGTGCGCTTTGGGTAGCAGCATCACCTGCGTAAGATACATTGAGTTTAATTGACATAGACTTGGTCACCTTGTGACACGGGGGTTAGGAATAAAAACCGTGTGCCGCAAATACTCCTTAACTAAATAAATATATATTTTTGTATATTTTAACCGATTTTCAACATTAATGCAAGAGAGTTTTCTTAATTTTT
>JAZOMP010000021.1:0-30315 GCA_045654045.1 Acutalibacteraceae bacterium | reverse complement strand
GGTTAGAACGCTAGCCTGTCACGCTAGAGGTCGACGGTTCGAGCCCGTTCCGGGTCGCCATATTTGCTGCTATGGCTCAGGTGGTAGAGCACATCCTTGGTAAGGATGAGGTCGGCAGTTCGAGTCTGCCTAGCAGCTCCAGAAAAAAACCTCTTTTGCTTTGCAAAAGGGGTTTTTTCAATGATATCCGTTTCTTGCAAAACGGATGATATACCCTGTCGGGTATGATATCTGCGTTGCAGATGATATACGCTCAGCGTATGAAAACGGATATTATATCATACTTGCAAAGCAAGTATATAATATGATAAAATCATATATCATATCGCATAGCGATATATCATTAGATTGAAGGGTGATTTTATGTCCGAAAACAAATTGCTTGATTTGTCTTTTGAGTTTTCAGTTGTTGCGGTAAATATAGTTGATAATATTAAAACGCCCAAAAGTTCTTACATGACAGACCAACTGGCAAGAGCCGCAACATCTATAGGTGCAAACATTTTTGAAGCTCAATATGCACAAAGTAAAAAGGATTTTGTTTCCAAGCTGGAAATCGCCTTAAAAGAAGCCAACGAAACAAGTTATTGGTTAAAATTAATGTTTGCAACTTGCAGAATTGATGAGCAAACATATAAAAATTCCGAAAAACTCTGCGGCAATATTCGCAGATTGCTTATTGCATCCTGCAAAACAGCCAAAGAAAGCAAAAAATAAATTTATTTGCAATCTCTCCTTGAAACTCTTTGAGTTTCAATTGACTTTTACTTATATAAACTTTATACTGAATATAATACTTTTTGAAACAGGAGTTTTGATATGAGCATTACAAAAAGCGTCTGGGGCGCAATGCCCGACGGCAGCGAGGTTTACAAATACAAAATAAAGAACGCAGAGGGCAACTTTGTTGAATTCATCACCTACGGTGCAACCTGGCTTTCCGCCTTTGTACCCGACAAGGACGATATTCTTCAGGACGTTCTGCTCGGCTTTGACGACATGGACGGTCAGATTAATCTTTCCGACTACCAGGGTCAGTTTGTCGGCAGATTTGCAAACCGCATCGGCGGCGGTAAGTTCACAATTGACGGCACCGAATATCAGGTTGACTGCAACGAGGACGGCGTAAAGAGCCTTCATTCAAGCGGCGAATTCTCCCACGCAAACTTTGATGCAGAGGAATGCGGCGACAATGCTGTTATCTTCTCCGCAGTTTCTCCCGACGGCACCTACGGCTTCCCCGGCACAATAAAGGTAAGCGTAAAATACACCTTCACCGACAGCGACGAGGTTATAATCGACTACTCCGCCGTTTCGGACAAGGCAACAATCATAAATCTCACAAACCACGCTTATTTCAACCTTGCAGGCTGCAACAGCGGTGATGTGCTTAACCACGAAATCCGCTTTGATTCCGATTATTTCACCCCCACCACACCCGACAGCATTCCTACGGGCGAAATCCGCAAGGTTGAGGGCACACCCTTTGATTTCAGAAGTTTTAAGAAAATCGGCAAGGAAATTCACGCCGATTACGACCAGCTCAATGCCGCAAAGGGCTACGACCACAACCTTTGCCTCAACAACGGTGACGGTGTAAAGATAAGCGTGCTTGAGCCTGTAAGCGGCAGAACAATGGAGGTTTACACCGACAGACCCGGTGTTCAGTTCTACACCGGCAACTTCCTTGACGGCACAAAGAAGGGCAAGGGCGGCTGTCCGATGATTCAGCACGCAGGCTTCTGCCTTGAAACCCAGGTTTACCCCGACGCACCCAACCACCCCGAGTTTCCGCAGTGCACCTTCAAAGCAGGCGAAGAGTTCAGATCCAGAACAGTTTACAAGTTTGGTGTTAAATAATGCAGAAAAAAGAAATTGCCGGATTTGCGGTTGAACAGCTGAAAAAGGACTACCCCGAGGCGATATGCTCACTTGACGCGGCAGACCCCGTTCAGCTTATAATTGCAACCCGACTTTCGGCACAGTGTACGGATGCGAGGGTTAACCTCGTCACCCCGAAGCTTTTTGAAAAATATCCCACGCTGGAGGCTTATGCCAACGCCGAAATTGAGGACGTTGAAGAAATCGTCCGCCCCTGCGGCTTTTACCATATGAAGGCTCGGGACATTATCGGTATGGCAAAAATGATACTCGACGAGTATGGCGGAAAGGTGCCCGACAATATTGACGACCTTGTCCGCCTGCCCGGTGTCGGCAGAAAGACGGCAAACCTTATTGTAGGCGACGTATACAAGCAGCCTGCCGTTGTTGCAGACACACACCTTATCCGTATTTCAAACCGCCTCGGTTTAGTCAAAACCAAAGACCCGTACAAGGTGGAAATCCAGCTCAAGAAGCTGCTCCCACCCGAGGAAAGCAACGATTTCTGCCACCGCTGTGTGCTTCACGGCAGAGCCGTTTGCAACGCGCGTAAGCCAAAGTGCGAAATATGTAACCTTAAAAGGGTTTGTAAAGAATTTAATCAAGAATAAAGAAAGCAGTACAGCCGTTTGGTTGTACTGCTTTTAAATTTTATTTGCAATATTCTTCAATCATCGCATTGACCTTCTCACGCTTTGCCAGCATGGGCTCGATGCCTCTTTCGTAATTCATAAAGGTCAGCTCGCCGCCCGTAGTGTTTTCGATAAGGGCAACCGTTTTATCGTAGCCGATTTTGCTTTCAAGGAGTCTGAGAGCTCTTAAATCCTGGTGGGCATCACGGAAGGTCTTGAAGCGAAGTGAGCAAAGGGGCTTTCCGTCCTCACCGGGGTAGACAACAAAGGCATCACCCGAGGGAAAGGCTTCAAGCGCATCAGTTGTCTCGAAGGGATTGATTTCGTGCTTTGAGTGCTGGCTGTACCAGAAGTTATAGCCCCACTGTAAAAAGCCCTGACAGCGGAATTTGTACAGCTGAAGGCCGAGGATACGGCCGCGGTAAGACGGCATAGCCATAAAGCGGTTGGCTGTGCCCTTGTACTGACCGCAGCAGTAATATGTCCAGAGGTTTTCAACGTTACCTATAAACGGCTTTGCGTGGTCGAGTGAGGGAACAGGAGTACTGACAAGACCCTTCTTGAAGAATTTATAGTCGCTGAGTGCATCGAACATATTGTAGTCGGAGAAAAGCTCCTTGAGCAGTCGGCTTGCCTTGGCGTAAGAGCGGATATCGGTAAGGCCCGGCTCGTCGGAGGTATGTACCCAGCAGTATTCATTTATGCCTTCTTCCCTGAGAACGGGGTCGAGTGCGGCAGCAAACTGCGTGAGGAAGGTGCGGTATTTCTTACCGCCTGCAGCGGTTTTCCAGCCGAAGAGTTTTTTGCCGTTTACGTCAACAATTTTCGGTGCATGCTTTGCACCCCACTGTGTAAACAGGTGGGAAAGCTCGAAGTACTTCATACCGCTGCGCTTTGCGGTTTCAATCCAACGGTGGAGCTTTTCAAAACCGAAGGCATATTCGTTATCACCTGTTACGGTTACGTCAACAAGCTGTACCGTGGGTCTTTCGCCGCCGACCTTGGTATCCAGCGGAGGGGTAAACAAAGGTGTGAGAATCATATTGATACCGTGCTCGTTTGCGGTTTTCATAAAGCTTTCGATAATCTGCCAATGCTCCTCGCTGAAAACGTCTACCTTGTACCAGGTAGCAAGGCAGTCGCAATGGAACCAGTTTGTACAGATTAAATCCTGCTCGGGAAGCTCTGCATTGATAACCTTTACGGCAAACCTTTCGGTTGCCACGGCTTCATTTTCTTCGTTGAAAAGCGTAATTTCAATTTCGTTTGTGCCCGGCCTTTCAGCCTCAACCTCAAACCAGACGGAGCACCAGCCGCCGTTTACAAACTCGATTTCGCCGTTTTCGGCAGGAACAAGATAATCGGGATAGTATCCGTCAGGCGACACTATAATATCGTCATCGTGGTCCTCATAATACGGAAGCTTTGACGGCACGGGAAGCACATTGTAGCCCGTTATCTTTATTCCGTCAGTTTCGTTAAGAGCAAATCTCAAGGGCTCGTCAGCAAAAACTGCCAGCTGAAAGCCACCCTTTTCGCCGATAAGCAGTGACATTTTTTCAGTTATTACAAATTCGCCCTCACTCTGGGGGAAAACCTTTTCAAGAGAAGAAACAAGTGCTGTTTTTACCATAGCTGAAATCTCCTTTATTTATAGTTTTATTTATCCTTTATTTTACATATTCCACGCTGAAGCAATGCGAACGGATTTTGTACGCCATAGCCGTGCCTCTGAAAGCTGAGCCACTTATGGTCTTATTGCCTACGGTCATTTTTTCAACGTAGCCAACCTTACTGCTTACGGCTGAATCGTGTTTTATTATCTTAATCCAGCCGCTCGGGTCACCGTCCAGCTCAACGCCGATGTTTTTGCTCATAAGCTCGTGGAAATCGTTTGCGGAAACCGTATAGGTTGTTTTGTACCTTGCACAGCTCTTGTCAGGCGTGCTTTCAACCGAGGTTTCAAGGTAAGGATAGGTGTCACCGCTCCATACAGTTGAAGCCTTTGCCGTTCTGCCTGCGGACATTGCATAATAGGTCGCCATTACGGGCTTGCCGTTGTAGGAAAGGTATTCGCCGACCACGGATTTTACAGCTTCCTCAAGTGCCGTACCCTCAAATTTATAAGTCTTGTTAAAAGCATGCAGTGAGGATTTAAGGTTGAAACCGTAGCGCTTGGCGTAGGTATAAATTGCAACAGCCTGCGCCTTGTGTGCTTCCCGTGTTGAATTGTTGGTATTCGTGCCTATTTCGGCGGCAACGCTTCGGCAGAGATATTCGACCACAGGGTAGTCCACACCACCGAAATTAATTGTTTCGGGCATATCGGGGTCAGCGGTAACAAGAGTGGTACCGGGATAATAATGTGCCAGTATCTTGCCGTGATCCCAGCCCTGCTTTGAGTAGCCTAATGCACCTTCCTGACTCATACCGACACCGTGACCGTAGCCGTAAACCGTAAACACAAATTCACCCTTGTAGTTACCCGTGTCAACAATATCTTTTTTCGTTGTGGTAGGCTTTGCGGTGGTGGTAGGTCTGACAGTAGTTGTAGGTTTAGCGGTTGTTGTCGGCTTGGCTGTTGTTGTCGGCTTGGCGGTGGTTGTAGGTTTAGCTGTAGTAGTCACTTTTTTGGTAGTAGTTTCTTTTTTGGTGGTTGTTGTTGAGCTTGTCCTGTCGGTTGTGCTCTCTATATTATCGGTGGTTTCCGTTTCTGTCGTATTTAATTCGCTTGTAATTTCGCCCGACGGTTCTTCGGGGACTTCGCTTGTTTCTTCTTCAAAGGTTATAAATTCCAGTTCTTCATCGTAAAAAAGGTCAGAGCCGCTGAAGTCAGCGGCTCCCGAAACGTACTGAGTAAAGACGCCTATAGCGTCTGCCTTGTTCTGGTTTGCGTTTTCAAAGCCGTTATAACCGAAATATGCAATTACCGCAAGCACAATTGCAAGCAGAACATAAACAAGAGTTCTGATTCCCCTATGCTTCTTCTTTGCTTTTTCTTCGGGTGCAGGCTCTTCAATTTCTTCAATCGGCTCTGCGCTGAAGGGTACTGCTTCAACGGGAGCGTTAACCTCGTCGCACTTGTCGCAAATCATTTCCATAAGCATTTCGATTGCAGCGGTGATAAGTTCCTCAGGAGTTTCACCGGGCTGTGAGGCAAAGCGAAGCACGCGTGAAGCCGATACATCGGCAACCGCAACGTAAATGTTATATTTCTGCTCGCCGGTATCCTCCGATTTACCGGTAAAAACATTGGAAACAGCTGCACCGAAATCTGACGAGCCCTCGGGAATTACGTATCTTGCAAGGTCAGCTATGTAGCTTCGGGGAGCTTCGCTTCCCCTGTCGCTTGTATAATCGCTGAAACACATCGTACCGCTCCCGAGCTGTGAAGCACAAAGCTCCTTAACCATTTCGCAGGAGGGAGTTGCGGCAAAATAAACCTTCTTACCGCAGGCGGAAAGCTTTTCGGCAGCCTTTGCGGCAAGAACAGAATCCGGATTAACCTCTTCCTTCTCCTGTACGGCAGGCGCTATCTTTCCGAGATAGGGCACGAGACCCTGTGACACTGCAGGCTCAATTCTGAGCTTGTCCAGCGTGAGCAACACAAAGTGCTGCTTACCGCTCTGAAGGGCGAAGCCTGAATAAAGACCGTCTGCCGATGCAAAGACCTCGGCATTTGCAGGCATTGCACAGTGCATTGAAATCTGAGCCGCAGTCATTTCTGAATTTTCGGACATCATATCCCGAAGCTGCTCGTTAAGCTGTGTTCTGATGTGCATTGCCCTGAGTATGGCAAGCTTTGACTTACAGTATGCCGAAGGCTCTATGCCCACTACTATCACCTCGGAATTTGCAAAAGCATCTCCGAGGGAGGCAGACACCTGCGACATTGAGCCGCAAAGCTTGAAATCGCACCTGCCGTAGTCCGACAGAACGCCGCGGAGCTTATCCGCAGCAGACTGAACGGTTTCGGCACCGCTGATATTCAGAGCTATAAAACTGATGTTCATTGGCATTTACTCCTTAAATTATGACGGATACCACTTGTTGTAGTCTTTGTAGGGATTGCTCAGGTTATTTTTCGTGTAATAGCCCTGAGGGTATCTCGGGTTGGGATTTACGCGGATATTTTCAAGGTCAACGTCCGTGCCTTCGCCGGGTCTGACTGCTCTTGCCATAACAATGAGTCTGCCCTCATCAAGCTCATAAGAGCAAGTGGAAAGAGTAAGAATCTTATCGGAAACAGCAAGGTCAACGTTGGGGTAGTAAAGCGTTCTCAGCTTGACTTCGCCGAGGAATTCTTCAACCGCCTCGTTTGTGGAAAGGTCTGTTAACATATAGTCGAACAGGTAGCCGTCATCCCCTGCCGAAGTGCCGTTGGTAATGTATGCGGCAAAAACCTTCCACTTGTAGTCGCCGTAGATTGTGTTGAACTCAATTACGGGAGCTTTCTTGTAGCCTGCAACGCTCTTGTACTGCATAAGGTTACCGAACATTTTCGTGTCCTTCATATAGTGACCGAAAATAGTTGTATTGTAGTTGAGTTTATCAACCTTGTTTGTACAGTTCATAAAGATTGAGCCGTACTTGCTGTACTTGCCGTCAAAATCTGTTTTAAGATATTTGTCGTTGTTCTCTCCTCTTACTACGGGGAGAGAAATATCAAGACCGTCAATTTCAATCCAGCCGACAAAATCCTTGTTCCTTGCGTAAAGTGCGGCATATTTTTCAAGCATACCCTCGGGGAAAGCAACGCCGGGATACTTTTCGGCAAGGCTCTGTGAGCTGGCAACATTGTTGGTGTCGCCTATCATTGAGCTGAGCTCGTCAAGCTGTTTATCGTTCGCATAGGGAGCTATTACGTAATCGTTGAACAGATATACACCCGAAGCGATTGCGACAATAATCGAAACCGTCATAACAATCTTGCGGATTTTCTCGACAACGGAATCTTCCTTGGTGGGGATGAAGTGACGAGTAAAGAAGTTGCCTCTCTTTGCAGGCTTACCCTTGTCACCGCCGATCATATAGTCCTTTGAAAAGCTTGTTACAGCCTTGGTTTCCTTTTTCTTGCCCAGCTTCTTCTTATTTTTCTCGTCGGGCACGACAGGAGTGAAGACAGGCAGGTCAGACGGCATTTCGGGGAGCTTGGGCTCATCATCCTCGTCAAAATCCATACCACTATCAGGGTCGAAGGTAAAGTTTTCCGAAGCACTCAGGGCAATGTAGCCGCCCGCAGCAACGTCAGGCTGGATTTCGGCAGGCTCCTCTACAGGAACAAAGACAGGCTCTTCACGGATTTCCTCAACAACGGGCTCTGCTTCTGCCGTTGCTTCTTCAACCGCTTCTTCAACCGCTTCTTCAACCGGCTCGGGCTGAATTTCTTCCGCAGGCTCTTCTACCGTCTCTTCTGCGATTTCTTCTACAGCTTCTTCTATAATTTCCTCGGGTATTTCTTCTGCTTCAGGCATAAATTCCTCCGCCGCCTCAACAGCTACGGAAGCCGCAGGCTTTGACGGGTCGTAGAATATGCTCTCGTCAAGCGAGGAGTCAAGCCAGGAATCGTCAATATCGTCTATATTAAAGCTGCTCTGAGTAACCGCGCCAAACATATTCAGGTCATAAGCAAACTTCGGCTCTTCCTTTTTGAATGTCATTTCGGGCTCGGACTCTTCATCGGTATCTGAAATAAGGGACTCGTCAAAAGTAAATTCCTTGGGCATATTCTGCACGGGCTGTTCAACGCTGTCAATTATCTGGCCGAGCTCCTTTTCAAAATCCTTGTCTGACTTAAGCTCCGGCTCGGGGATTTTCTGCACAGCGTCCTGTGAAATTTCGCCTTCCTCGTTAATCGCCTGATATTTTCTGATAAGGTCATTGAAGCTCGGGCTGGTTTCACCGTAGCCTTTTTCATCTGTCATAGTGATTCGCCGTCCTTTCCGTTCAGATAATCAACCAGCATATGCAAAGCGGTTGACGCCGTAACGTATCTGTTATAATCTCTTGAGTTTTCTTTTTTGCCTGTACGCAATTCTTTTACGGTCGTGCCGTCCTCGTGGGCAAAGCCTATATAGGCAAGACCTACGGGCTTTTCCTCACTGCCGCCGCCCGGACCGGAAATGCCCGTAACACTCAGGGCAAAATCCGCACCCGACAACCTGCGCACACCCTCTGCCATTTCTGCAGCAGTCTGTGTGCTGACCTCGGTATACCTTTCAATGGTTTCGGGCTTAACGCCGAGCAGGTTTATTTTAACCTCGTTTGAATAGGAAACCACGCCGCATTCAAACACAGCCGACGAGCCTGCAATATCCGTAATTCTCTTGGCTATATATCCGCCCGTACAGCTTTCCGCAAGGGCGAGCTTTTTACCGTGAGCCAGCAGTAGCTCAACCGCCTTTTCTTCAAGGCTTGAAACATCAATGCCGTAGATGTATTCACCAATCCGCGCACGGATTTTTTCTATCGTTTCGTCACACATTGCCGAGGCTTTTTCTTCACTTTCGGCCCTTGCGGTAACACGCAGAAGCGCTTCGCCGTCCTTGGCGTAGGGTGCAACGGTGGGGTTTTCGCCGTCGAGCAAATCCTCAACTGCCGCCGCCATATTCGATTCGCCTATACCGAAGGTACGCACCTGCTTTGAAAGAATTATGCCGCCCGTCTTTTTGGCAAGGTAAGGCATAACCTCTTTTTCAAACATGGGCTCAAGCTCCCTGGGCGGACCGGGCAGCATAATTGCAATTTTGCCGTCCTTTTCGATACCGCAGCCGGGTGCAGTGCCGTTTCTGTTCGGGAAAACTATACCGTTTTCGGGTACAAAAGCTTGCTTTTTGTTGTTGTCAGCCATCTGTCTGCCACGGGAAACAAAATAACTTCTGATACCCTCAAGTATATCCTCGTCTAGCACTAATTTTTCGCCCATAACCTCACAGCAGATTTCCTTTGTAAGGTCATCCGCCGTAGGACCAAGACCGCCTGAAAGAATTATCATATCGCTTTCTTTCAGCGCACGAAGCATACACTCACGCATTCTCTGCGGATTGTCGCCGACAACCTGCTGGTAGTGTACGCCTATGCCCAGAGCGGCAAGCTCACGGGAAAGGTATTGGGCGTTGGTGTTGAGAATGTCGCCGAGCAGAAGCTCGGTACCCACACAAATAATTTCGCAGTTCATAATTAACCGATTTTAATCCTTCTTACGTTTGCGACGGCTCTTTCAACGAGCTCGTCAAGGTTGAGAGCAGCCTCTGCCGCCTCTACGTCGGGCAGCTTGGGTCTTGTTCTGGGGTGCTTGGGTGTGAACACAGTACAGCAATCCTCAAAGGGGAGAATTGAAATATCAAAGGTGTCAATCTTTCGTGAAATTGCAATAATTTCGTCCTTATCCATACCGATAAGCGGACGGAAAACGGGAATGGTTGCAACGGCATCCGTACAGCCTATTGCACCAAGGGTCTGGCTTGCAACCTGGCCGAGGCTTTCACCCGTTATCAGTGCGCCGCAGCCGCCATATCTTGCAAGCCTTTCGGCACAGATTACCATTACACGGCGCATAATTATTGTGAACAGGTCTTCGGGGCACTTGTCCCTTATCTGCTCCTGAATTTCGGTAAAGGGTACAACGGTCAGCTCAATTCTGCCCGCGTACTTTGCAACCTTGGCAAGAAGGTCGTGCACCTTCTGCTCTGCCCTTTCGCTTGTGTAGGGCGGAGAAGCAAAGTGAATTGCGGTAAGCTCCACGCCACGTTTTGCCATCATCCAGCCTGCAACGGGGCTGTCAATACCGCCCGAAACCATAAGCGCTGCTCTGCCTGCCGTACTGACGGGCATACCGCCTGCGCCCTTTATCTGGTTTGCGTGAACAAATATATCGTGGTCACGCACCTCAACGGTAACGGTTAAATCGGGGTTGTGCACGTCAACGGTAAGGTGGTCGAATTCGTCGAGCAGTCTTTCGCCAAGAAGCAGACATATCTGCGGTGAATCGTAGGGGAACTTTTTGTCCGAACGCTTTGCGGTTACCTTGAAGGTGCTTGCTTCGAGAAGCTGCTGCTCAAGGTACTTGCCCGTATGCTCAAGCACAAGGGAAAAATCCTTGTCTAACTTGAGTGCACGGGAAAAGCCCGCAATACCGAAAACCTTGGAAATGCGTTCAACCGCTTCTTCAAGGTCAGCGCCGTCCTCGCCTTCTACCTTGATTGTAGACTGTGCCGGCGTAAAGGTAAACGTGCCGAGGTCAGACAATCTGCGGCGCATATTCTTAATCATTACGTCTTCAAACGTGCGGCGGTTGAGACCCTTGAGGGCAAGCTCGCCGTTTTTTATGAGTATTACTTCTTTCATTTTATGTCCTTTATTTCAAAAAATTATTTTTTCTTTCTGAGTGTTGCCGTTGCGGCATCAAGACCGCAGAGCAACATATCAATTTCGTCCTTCGTCGTAAAGCGGCAAAGGCTTATCCGCAAAGCCGAGTCGGTCAGTTCGGGCGCAAGCCCCATAGCCGTTAGCACGTGTGAGCGGTGACCCTTTGAGCAGGCTGAGCCGCCCGAAACGTAAATTCCTCTTTCCGAAAGGAAGTTGAGCACCGTCTGCGACGGGTGACCCGGGAGCGAAATATTGATTATATAGGGCAGGGCTTCATCGCATGAATTAATGACAACACCCTCTATATTCACAGCCTGCGAAACGAAGTAGTTGCGCAGAAGCTGTGTTTTCTGAAGCTGAACGTTCGGGTCGGGCAATTCTTCAATCGCACCCCACAGACCCATAATTGTCGGCATAGGCTGTGTGCCCGAATAAATTTTACCCTCCTGACCGCCGCCGTAGATATAAGGCGCAAGCCTTACACCCTTGCGCACGTACAGGAAACCGACGCCCTTCGGGCCGTTGATTTTGTGACCGCTCGCCGTCAGTAAATCCACACCCAGGCGTGAGGGCTTTACCGAAAGCTTGCCGTAAGCCTGAACCGCATCGCAATGAATAAGCGCAGGCGCTTTCGCCGCCCTTACAGCCGCCCTTGCCGCCTCAACGGGAAGAATACTTCCGACCTCGTTGTTGACGTACATCATACTCACAAGCACGGTTTTTGCGTTTACCGCCTGCATTAAATCCCTGCGGTTTATCCTGCCGTATCTGTCGGGCTTGAGGTAAACCACCTCGAAGCCTTCCTTTTCGAGCGCCTTCATACATTCAAGCACGCTCGGGTGTTCAATTGCGGTGGTGACGATTCTGTTGCCGCGCCTTTTGAGTGTGTGTGCCGCACCGAAAATTGCCGCATTGTTGGCAAGCGTACCGCTGTTTGTAAAAACAATCTCTTCGCTTTCGCACGAGAGTGTTGCCGCAACCGCTGACCTTGCCGCCTCCAGCTGTCTTGAAGCCGCCGTACCGATACTGTGAAGCGAGGACGGGTTGCCGTAGAATTTATTTATCGCTTCGACCGTTTTTTCTTTTGCCGTGGGGCAAAGGCAGGTCGTAGCGCTGTTGTCAAGATAAGCTTCCATTTAAAACGCTTTCCCCCTGCAATAAAATCGGAAAGTACAAAACGTACCCCTATATAATATATTGCAGAAATTTATTTTTGTTGCCAGCAGGCGACTACCCTGCCGACGATATTTTCATCGTTTACCGAAACGTTATAGCTCAGGTCGTCCGAAGCGAAGAAGCTCACCGCACCGTCGGAAGAGACCATAGCGTTTGCCGAACAGTAGCTACCGTCGTAATATACCGCACCCTCACCGTTTTCAAGGTCGGCACATTCCGCCTTTTCAACAAGCCACACGTCGAGCTTTTCATCCTCACCCTTTTCAAAAATCAGGGCGTATTCCATTATAAAAATTTCATCGGGGTTTTCCCTGCTTACAAAGAATATTGCCGCAAGGCTACCCGTTACGGCAATAACCGCTACAAGCGCCATAAGAATTATTGCCCGTAAAAAATTACTTATTATCTTCATCCGAGTATCAACTCCGTAATTTCCGACGAACTGTATGCCAGCATATCAGCACCGTACTTTTTCATTTCCTCTTCACCGCCAAAGCCATAAACCGCACCGATTGACTTAACACCCGAAAGCTTTGCACCCTCAATATCAAAAAGCCTGTCGCCTACCATAACGGTTTTTGTCTTGTCTGCACCGATGGCAGAAACGGCGGCATCAATAAGCTCCTGCTTCGTAGGGTTGACGTGACCTATTTCGGGGGCAGAAATAAAAGAGAAGTATTTTTCAATGGCGAGCTTTTCCAGAATTGCGGCAACGTATTTGCCGGGCTTTGACGAGGCTATAGCCATTTTACAGCCCGCAGAATACAGGGCATTCAGCATATCCCCGGCACCCTCGTACAAATCGGATTCAAACATACCGCCTGCCGAATAATGTTCACGGTATTTGTCAACCATTTTCCGTGCCGTTTCAAGGTCTGTGCCATAGGCGAGAAAGCTGTCAACAAGCGGCGGACCTATAAAAGCCTTCAGCCTTTCTTTGTCGGGCTCATCATAGCCGTAAAAGTTGAGTGCAATAAGAGCGCAGCGCATAATTCCTCTGCCCGTGTCGGCAATTGTGCCGTCAAAATCAAACAGCACGTAATCAAATTTTCTTGCCATGGCAAACACCCCTTCCCGACAAAAAGCCATACTTTCACACATATATTGGCATTATAACACAATTTCTCGCACAATGGTATAGAATTTTCTAAAAAATTATTATAAAATATTAGAAAATAATGCAACACTTTCCTCTTGTTTTTACACTTTATAGGTGAGTACTCAAATTTTGTTCTTACGGGGTGATGTTGTTTATGAAAAAACGCAAAAAGAAAATAGTTGCCGCAATTGCCGTTATCTGCATTCCGCTGCTTATATGGGCAGGCGTTTTCTTTACGGATTTTGCCTGCGTATCAAAAATAAAAGAGCCTGTTTTTGCGCAGATTGCCAATGACGGCGGCAACCCGTTTTACAAAGGACCCGGCTACAGCGTTGAAATACGGTATTACGAAAATACGGATAACATTGAAGAAATTGTTATGCGGTCCGTTTTCGGTCCCGTACTCAACGCAGTTATCGTCTGCTACTGATTGGGGTGAGAGAATATGAAAAACAACATAGCCTTGATGGCGAAAAAAGCACGCGAGGGCGACGCAAGAGCCTTCGGCGAGCTGTATTCAAAATTCAGCGGTGAAATGTACCGCTATGCGCTGTACAGCCTCGGCTCGGTTGAGGCGGCACAGGACGCCGTGCAGGACACTGCGCTTGAAGCGTGGAAAAGCATAAACCGGTTAAGAAACGAAGAAGCCGCAAAGGCGTGGTTTTTCAAAATTCTGAACCATTGCTGCAAGCATATTCTGCGCGAAAAATACTCGGCAGACACGGCTTCGCTTGATTTCTGCGCGGAAATTCCGATAAACGATTCGGGCGAAAACATACTGCTCGGACTTGATTTACTGCGGCTTATAAACAAACTCACACCGGAAGAAAAAGACATAGTTTTGCTCAGCGCCGTTTGCGGCTGCAACTCCAAAGAGATAGCGAAAATTACCGCCATACCTGCCGCAACAGTCCGCTCAAAGCTGTCCCGCTCGCTTAAAAAGCTGAGAAGCGAGCTTGAAAAAGGAGGGAACGAGATATGAAGAAAACCGATAAAGATAACCTTGATTTCATAAAAAACACACTTGAACCCGTTAACGAAAAAGTTAAATTGCCCGCCGAAATTGCCGAAAACGCAACCGTTGCGCTTGTTGCAGGCAAGGAGCAAAACGGCAAGAAAGCGGGCAGAAAAAGGCTTGTCCGCCGCCTTTCCGCCGCAGTTGCAACGCTTATTGTGCTTGTGGGCGTGGGCGCTTATATTCACCACTACAACTCCCCTGCCGTAAAGCAGATTCCGTCCGTAATAGCCGATGCGGAGTTTGCAATTTCGGGCAACGACGAGCAGGTATTCGTCGAATATTTCACTGCACTTAAAGCCCGTCACAACGATATCCTTTACAGCTATGACGGTGCCATCAACCTTTTCGGCGAAAAAATGGAAGCGGCGGTAGATGATATGCTTATCGTTGATGAGGATGCCGTACCCGAATCAGACCTTCCGGTTGTGCCTTCCGTCGGTGCAACAGGCACAGACTCTGCGCTTACCGACCACGCAGATTTCGGCGCAACCAACACACAGCACTTTGACGTTGACGAAGATGACATCATAAAAAACGACGGTAAATATATCTATATTTTAAGCGACTGGACAATTAAAATAGTAGAAGCCAAAACTATGAAGCTTGTCAGCAAAACGGACGTTTACTACAACTCCACGACAGGTGCAGAGGGTATGTACCTTTACGGTGAAACGCTCGTTATAATCGGAACAGACTGGGACAAGGAGCCGAAGGCAAGGCTTATCATCTACGATATTTCAGACAGAAAAAAGCCCGTGAAAACAAACGAGTTTTCACAGGACGGCAATTATTTTTCCTCCCGACTTGTTGACGGAAAGGTTATTCTGATTTCACAGTATTCCGTTTACCCCGAGGAAATTGAAATTTTTGGCGGCTACGCAAAGTACAACGATATAGCCCCCGAAACCGAAATAAACGGCGAAATTGACACGCTTTCACCGCAGATGATAAGCATACTTCCGCAGGACGATGACCATTCAAACACCTATGTTGTTATGAGCACGGTTGACCTTGAAAAGCCCGATTTTGAGCCGAAAACCTCGGCAATACTCGGCAACGGCGCAGAGGTTTACTGCACAACGAATTACCTGTATATAATTGCCAACCGCTACCAGTACAAGGAAAACGACGGTGCAATTATCAGCTTTTCGACTTCAGACGTTAAAACCGCAATTCACCGATTCACCTTTAAAAACGGAGTTGTTGAGGCAGACGGCTCGGGCGAGGTTGCAGGCAGAATACTCAACCAGTTTTCGCTCGACGAAAGAGACGGATATATCCGCATTGCGACAACGCTCACAGAATCCAATCAGATTACCGTGCTTGACAAGAATTTAAAGCAGGTTGCAAAAATTGACGGCATAGCACCGGGTGAAACGATACAGTCCGTTCGCTACATCGGCAACTACGGCTACGTTGTCACCTTCCGCCAGACAGACCCGTTGTTTGTAATTGATTTTACGGATATGAAAAAGCCGAAAATTGTCGGCGAGCTTAAAATTCCCGGCTTTTCGAGCTACCTTCACCCGTTCAACGGCTACCTTGTCGGTATAGGCACGGACGGCGATGAAAACGGCGCAACGGATGCACTTAAAATTTCGCTGTTCGATATTTCCGACCCGACAAAACCGCAGGAAATTGACCGCTTTATAATCCGCAACGCCTTCGCCGAAACCAACCACAAAACCGTTATGGACTGCTCTCACAGAGACATACTCGGCTTCATTTATACCGAGTACGAGCCGACACTCGGCTACCACGACACAAAGCTCTGCACGCTCAAAATAAAAGACGGTAAAATTGAACCTATAGGCAGCTACTCCAATGCTTACGATAAGGAGCAGAAGGAAGCCGCCGAATACAGCCCCGACGGGAAAACAACCTTCTCCTACGACAAGGAATCGTACTCAAACGGTGCAATAAAGCGAGCAACCTATATCGGTGATACGCTCTATACCGTTTCCGCAAACCGCATCTGCTCCTATCCCCTTTACGGTGGAAAAATGATTGAGATGCTTGAATTTTAAATTACAGTTTGTCATAAAAAAGCAGCTCTGTTCGCAACGAACAGAGCTGCTTTTACTAAAATTAAACTATTGCAAATACAAATGAAAGCACGGCAAGAATAATAAAGCTGATGCCGTATTTTTCGAGTCTTGAACCGACCTTCATTACAATATAGCCGGGGAAGAAGATTACCTTTGCAAAGCCGTTAAGCTTTGAATACTGTTCCTTCATAACAACAGCATCCTCAAGCAGGGGGAAGAGGTTGTTGAACATTGAAACGCTAAGCCACATAAAGACGATGGGCAGAAGCATATCAACAAGAGCAACCGCATTTGTGTCCTTTATTGCAGAGGAAAGAATCTGCGAGGAAGCAACGAAGCCGCTGTAGTTACCAAGATATAAAACGTTTACCAGCGGGAACAGACCGAGGAAAAGACCGAAGAAGAAGTTAAGCAGACCGGGAATAAAGCAATACATAAAGCTTGCAACGGGTCTTTCGATAAACTCGTGCTCAACGTGACCGCACATTTCGTCTGTGCGGAGGTAACGGTTATCCTCAACAGGGCACTTGAAAATTTTGCACATAAGCTGCTCGTAAAAAGCCTTTGTGAGTGCGCCGGGGAAAGTAAAAATCTTTGTGATTACGTACCAGACTGTCATTCAAACGCCGCCTCCCTTTCGTTGAAGATTTCTTCGGCTGTAACCTCACCGTTAATACACTGTGCTACAGTGGGGCTGATTTCCATTTCGTAGCTCTTGAGGAATTCGACTACACCCTTGTAGCCCTCTTCATCACCAAGCTTTTTACAAACAAGTGCGTGGAAGTTAACCGTCTGCTCGTTAAGGTAAACGCCCGTTGTACCGCCGCCGTAGCAGGCTTCGGAATACTTGAGAGCCTTGTCATAATCGCCCATAAGGTAGGCTGTGATTGCTGCCTCATAGTAAGCATAATAGAACTGGTTGTTCTCGTAGTCCTCTATCATAGCCTCGCACTTTTTGAGTGCGTCCTCGTAGTTGCCCTGTCTTCTGAACGCCTGTGCGCGGTAGTATTCGCCGTAAAGGTCGTCTGCGTTTGCAGCCTCAAGTGCGTCACAGCCCTCAAGTGCTTCCTCGTAGTTGCCGAGCATTACGTTCATTTCGGTAAGAGGAGTGAGGTAAAGCCAGCCGCAGTCGGGTGCAATTTCGGCAACCTCTGCAAGGTACTTATGCTGTACCTTCATATCCTTACCGCACATATAGGCAAGGTAGTACTGGCAGTATCTTACAAAAGCTCGGTCAATGTCGGTTTCGGCGTCGTTCATTGCGGCGTCAAACTTCTTGTTGACCTCATCGTAGGGGATATCCTCCGCCTTGATGCTGCCATAGTAAAGCTGCTCGTCATACTCGGAAATAAATGCGTAGTACTTCTGGTAAGCCGCCATCGCATCGTTATAATCCGTGTAAATCTTCTTTATGTCCTTGTTCCACGGTGCATTGAGGTTGGACTTGCCTGCCTTCTCGGCAAAGGTGAGTGTGTCGCCCTCTTCAAGTGCGGTTTCATCGTAGAAATAGGTTGTAACGGTGCTGTTGATACCGCTCAGATAACCGGACTTGTTATATGCGTTAATCATATTCTTTGCGGTTTTCCAGCCGATGTTGCCGGAAGCGGAATAAGACGAAATTGCGGTGTAAAGACGGTTTTCTGCAGCAAATTCGTCACCCTCAAGCACACCCATAAGAGTGTTTGCCTGGTTGGCGGCAAAAAGCAGACCCCATACACCTGCACAAAACAGCACAAGAATTGCAAGGAAGCCGCTGAATCGCATCGGGCTCTTGATAAGGCTCTTGCGGCAGTCTGCGCAAAGGTCATAATTTTCGCCGAAGGATTTGTCCGCAGGCTTCTCGCCGCAGAGTATGCACATTTCCTCTTCATTTACAGGCTCTTCGTCCTGCGGAGTGATGAGGATACCCTCTTCGTCAATGTTTTCTGTTTCCTGAATCTCCTCAGGCTGAACGTTGTTTTCGGTTGCTTCCTCGGCAGGCACGTCGCCGCCGGAAACGGTTTCTTCCTCGGGGATAGGCTCAAGGCCGTTGTTCTCCTTGTAATCGTCCAAAAACAAAACCTCCCTTTATACTGATATGTAGTTATAATAACACGAAACCGGAATTATTTCAAACTATTTTTTCACTTTTATAATATTTATATTTTTCATCACAAAAATGACATAATCCGGATACAAAACAGGCTTATGAGCATAAACCCATAAGCCTGATGTTTTTAAGTTTCTTTTGTTCTTCGCTTAATTACGCACAAACTATCGGATTGGGATGAAGAAGGTGTTTTATTCCGACGACAGGCGTATGAGATACGCCAAGGAGAAAAAACGGCTTCTTCGCTTAATACGCGCAATCACGCAAGTTGACAAATTGTGATGAAGAAGGCATTTTCTCCCGACGACGGCGTATGAGATACGCCAAGGAGAAAAAAACAGCTTATTCGCCCAATACGCGCAATCCGCACAAACTATCGGATTGGGATGAAGAAGGTGTTTTATTCCGACGACAGGCGTATGAGATACGCCAAGGAGGAAAAAACAGCTTATTCGCCCAATACGCATAGTTTGGAATTATTCTTCTTCCATACGTGCCTTAGCCTCTTCAACAACCTTCTGCTGAACGTTCATCGGAGCATCCTCATAGCGGACGAATTCGAAGGAGAAGTGTCCTCTGCCCTGTGTTACGGAGCGGAGAACTGTGGCGAAGTCACCCATTTCTGCCATGGGAACTTCCGCGACGAATTCCTGGAGTGCAGGCTCGTCGGACGGACCCATACCGATAACGCGGCCGCGGCGCTTTGTGATATCGCCCATAATGTCGCCGAACTTGGATTCGGGCATATAAACCTTGAGAAGACCTACGGGCTCAAGAATTGTGGGCTGTGCCTCGGGAACAGCAGCCTTGAATGCAAGTGCAGCGGCTGTCTTGAAAGCCATTACAGAGGAGTCAACGGGATGGTATGAACCGTCGTGAAGGGCAGCCTTTACGCCGACCATCGGGTAGCCTGCAATAAGGCCCTTTGCAATACACTCACGAAGACCCTTTTCAACTGCAGGGAAGAAGTTCTTGGGAACTGCACCGCCGACAACCTCGTCGGAAGTGAAGACGAAATCTTCCTCGCCCATATAGGGCTCGAAACGGATCCATACGTCACCGAACTGGCCGTGACCGCCGGACTGCTTCTTGTGGCGGCCCTGCTTGTCAACAATTTTGCGGATGGTTTCGCGGTATGCAACACGGGGAACAGTGAGGTCAACCTCAACGCCGAACTTTGCCTTGAGTTTGGACTTAACAACGTCAATGTGCTGTTCGCCAAGACCGCTGACAATCTGCTCGCGTGTTTCTTTGTTTGTGTAGTATTTGATTGTCGGGTCTTCTTCAGCAAGGCGAAGAAGGCCTGCGGCAACCTTTTCTTCCTCGCCCTTCTTCTTGACGTTAACCGCCATTGACATACAGGGTGCGGGGAAGGAAACGGGATCAAGAATAACCTCGCTCTTGGGAGCATAGAGTGTATCACCCGTGATAGTATTAGAGAGCTTTGTAACGGCACCGATATCACCTGCAGGGATAACGGCTGCGTCTTCCTGCTTGCCGCCACGGACCGTGACGAGCTTACCCATACGCTCGGGCTCACCCGTACGGGAGTTGACAGCCTGAACGTCGGAGGTGAGTTTACCGGAAACAACCTTGAAGTAGGACATCTTACCTACGAACGGGTCGGCAACGGTCTTGAAGCAGATAGCTGCAAGTGCACCGTTTTCGTCGCACTTGAGGTCTGCCTCACCTGCATAATCGGCAGCGTTGGGAGCGAAATCGACAATTCCGTCGATAAGCATATCAACAGCGTCCATTGTATAGCCTGCACAAGCGAATACGGGGATAACAAGACCCTCTGCAACACCTGTCTTGAGGCCGTTGATAATTTCTTCCTGTGTGAAGGGCTCGCCCTCGAAGAATTTTTCCATAAGAGCATCGTCAGCGGAAGCAACAGCCTCGTTGAAGATATCTCTCATAGCGTTGACTCTTGCATCGTCGGGCATTGCAATTTCGGTAGCGTTGCCGTAGGTGTAGGAGTAAGCTTTATTTGTAACAAGGTTTACGTAACAGAGAACCTTGCCGTCCTCAATCTGGGGAACAACTATCGGGCAGGCGGAAGCACCGACCTGAGCAACGATAGTGTTGAAAGTTCTGTAGAAATCGTTCTGCTCGGAATCAAGTCTTGTAACGGCGAACATCTTTGCAATGCCGCGCTTGTCGGCAGCCTTGATTGCCTTTTCTGCGCCGACATCGAACTTTTCCATACTGCCGCCAACAACAACAAGTGCACATTCAGCAGCTCTGATACCCTCGGCAACACCGCCTGCAAAGTCAAACATACCGGGAGTGTCAATTATATTAATCTTAGTATTCTTCCACTCGATGGGAGCAACTGCCGTTGAAACGGAAGCTACTCTGCGCTTTTCTTCAGCATCGTAGTCGAGAACTGTATTTCCGTCCGCAACTCTGCCGAGGCGATCTGTTGCCTTGGCGAGGTAGAGCATTGCTTCTGCAAGAGAAGTTTTACCTCTGCCGCCGTGACCGGCGAGGGCAATATTGCGGATGTCTTTAGCATTATAGGCTTTCACTGTGGTTTCCTCCTTGACGGCACGGCACTATGAAAAAACTGCCGCCGCCGAAAATTTATGTTCTGTCGCTTTTGCCTGTTAAGGCACTAAAAGCGTTAACATAGTGGATTATAACATATAATTTTTCGCATTTCAATATATTTTTTTGGATATTGCACAAATTTTTTCAAAAATACGAAAAGGTTTTGTTTAATTGTGTGCTTTATAACCAAGTAAAAAACATTTGCCATATTTGCTATATTGTTATATAATAAAAATTACTTAATAAAGATTTATGATAGGTCGATGTGTATATATGAATAAACATCTTTTAAGAATAACTGCACTTTTGCTGGCGCTGATTACGGTCTGCGGCTGTTTTGCAGGCTGCTCAAAAACGGTTAAGGATGCCGAGCTTCGACTGCCGCTGAGTGCCGAACCCGACACACTTGACCCGCAGATAGCCGTCACCCGTGAGAGCAGAACTGTTGTGCTCAACTGTTTTGAGGGGCTTATGAAGCTGACAGAAACGGGTGAAATTCAGCCTGCGGCGGCAAAAAGCGTTGCCGTATCCCCCGACGGACTCGCCTATTCTTTTAAGCTTCACGAGGACAAAAAGTGGCACATCAACTCCAACCACGAGGAGATTTTCGGTGAGGACTGGGAAACGGCAATTGACCTGCGCGTAACTGCGGCGGACTTTGTTTTCGGTCTGCAGAGGGCGCTCAACCCCGAAACGAAAGCACCCGACGCAAAGAAGCTTTATATGATAAAAAACGCCGAAAAGGTACACAAGGGCGAGTTGCCCGTGAGTGCGCTCGGCGTTATCGCAACGGGCGAATACACGGTACAGATTCAGCTTGAATACGCAAGCGGTGAATTTCTTTCAATGCTTGCCGAGCCGGTTTCTATGCCCTGCAAGCAGGTGTTTTTTGAAGCCACGGGCGGCAGACACGGACTTGCCGCACAGTACGTACTTTGTAACGGCAGCTTCTACCTTTCACGCTGGTATAAGGGCAGTAATATGATACTGCGTCGCAACGTTGACAATCCGCAGGCGCAGGCAAAAGTATATTCCGTAACCTTTGCATACACCACAGACGAGGCAATAATACTTGAAAACCTGTCAGACGATACCTACGCCGCCGCGCCTATACTTTCTTCAAGCATTGAAGCTGTCGAAAAAGAGGGTTGCAGCGTAAAGGAATATAAAAACGGCGTGTGGGGACTTGCCTTCAACTGCTCGGATTCGCTCACCAGAAGCAACCGCCTTCGCCTTGCACTTATAAAAGCGCTTGATTTTGACGTAATCCGCGAGGCTTCGGGTGAAACCGACGAAAACCGTGCGTTGAGTATTGTACCCCCGTCCTGTACGATTGAAGGCAAAACCTATTCGAGCTTTATGCCGGCACTTGGTACACTCAGCTACGACGAAACCGCAGCAAAAAAATACTACAAGGAGTGCAAGCTAAAATCCTGCGAATTCACTGTGCTTTGCACACCCGAATACGAAACGGCCGTGCGCCGCATAATCCAGAAATGGCAGCAGCTTTTCGGAATAACGTTTTACGCAAAGGTGGAGGTGCTTGAAAAGGCTGAGCTTGACAAGCGTGTA
Organism: Acutalibacteraceae bacterium; assembly: GCA_045654045.1. Lineage (GTDB taxonomy): Bacteria > Bacillota > Clostridia > Oscillospirales > Acutalibacteraceae > UBA8612. The sequence continues at coordinate 7,880 of JAZOMP010000021.1, read as the reverse complement.
AACAGCGGCAACTACCAGTGTGCCCTCACCGAATTCCGCACAACTGCCCAGACCGCCGTACAATTTCTCTCGTCCTTCAGCGACGGTAACAACATCTGCCGCTACAGCTCCAAAAACTTCAACACTCTCATCTCTCAGCTCAATACCGCCACGGGTCTGCAGAGCATTGCCGACGGCTGCATGAAGGCGCAGGAATACCTGATACAGAACGCGGTATTCTGTCCGCTTTACTACCGCTCGGGCTATAACGCAATTCACGAAAACTCACTCGGTGTTTACTACACCCACTCGGGCAGTATAATCAGACTTGATACAACGGAGATACTTAAAGACTGATGAAAAATTACAGTAAAAAAAGAAAATTCGGCATCGTCATCGGCTGGGCGGCGGTCGCCGCTTGTATGGGTGTGATTTTTTATCTTTCACACCAGCCTGCCGAAGAAAGTGCCGAATTGAGTATGACAGTTATGAACGGTATATTTGCCGTTTTCGCCTGGCTTGCAGAATTTATAGGGCACGATGCTTTCCGCACGCTTGCACACGGCCTTGAATACTGCGGACTCGGCGCCCTGCTTTTCCACGCTTTTTTACAGACCACGGGCAAATCCAGACCCTTCGCCTGCTTTGCTGTTGCGGTAGTTTACGCAATAAGCGACGAAATCCACCAGATTTTTATTCCTGGCAGAGCGTTTCAGATAAGCGATATGGCTGTTGACGCAACAGGTGCGGCGGCAGGAATTGCCGTTTGCGTAGGTCTTTATATTATAGTATTGAAAATAATAAAGAAAAAATCAAGGAAGCCATTGGCAGACGGATAAATCCACCCTGCCGTCGGTGACTTCTATCCCGTCACCCTCCAACATAAGAATCTGCATATTCTCTCCGCCGAAGGCAAAGGCAGGCGAAACCCTGCCCTCACGGTTGACAACACGGTAACACGGAATTGTTTCGGGGTCGGGGTTTACGTGCAGAGCGTAGCCGACTACCCTTGCCCACCGCGGATTACCTGCAAGCAGGGCAACCTGACCGTAGGTAGCAACCTTGCCACGCGGAATCTGTTTTACAACTTCATAAATTTTTTCAAAAACCGATTTATCCATATCATCACCTACTAATATATTATAATATACACTTGCAAATATTCAAGGGGAATTACATTGAAAAAGAACGACGAATTTGAACTTGAAATAACCGGAATGACCGCTGAAGGAAGCGGCGTAGGCCATATCGACGGTATGGCTGTTTTTGCCGACCTTACCGCCGTTGGCGACACAATTCTTGCACATGCAATTAAGGTAAAAAAGAATTACGCCGTTGCAAAGGCAATGGAAATAATCAAGCCTTCTCCCGACAGGGTTGAGCCCGACTGCCCGGTATTCAGGCGTTGCGGCGGGTGTTCATACCGCCACATCAGCTATGAGGCGGAGCTTAAAATAAAACAGCAGCGTGTAGAGGATGCATTTCACAGAATTGCAGGTCTTCCGCTTAACATAAGAGATATCATAGGCAGCGAAGCGACCCACGGATACCGCAACAAGGCGCAGTTGCCAGTAGGCGAAGAAAACGGCATAATCAAAACCGGCTTCTTCTCGCGCCGCAGTCACAACATAATCGGTTGTGAAAACTGTCTTCTTCAGCCCGAAGCGTTTTCGGCTATTGCCGGGGAAGTAAGAGAATGGGCAGAGAAAAATAAAATAAGCGTTTACGACGAAACCACCCACAAGGGTCTGCTCCGCCACGTTTATATCCGTGCGGCAAAGGACTGTAAGGAAATCCTTGTCTGCATCGTAATAAACGGAAACAATCTCCCCCACGCAGAAAAACTGTGGGAAAGAATTTCTGCCAAGGGTGCAACCGGACTTGTAACAAACATCAACAAGGAAAAGACAAACGTAATTTTAGGCACAAAAAACAAGACCCTTTTCGGCAAGGGCAGTATTACCGACACGCTGTGCGAAACCGAATTTGAAATTTCACCGCTTTCATTCTATCAGGTAAACCGTGCGCAGGCCGAAAGGCTCTATTCACTTGCCGCAGAGTATGCCGACCTTGACGAAAACACCGTACTGCTCGATATGTACTGCGGTGTCGGCACAATCGGACTGACTATGGCAAAAAGAGTAAAACAGCTTATCGGTGTTGAAATTATACCCGACGCAATAGAGGACGCGAAGAAAAACGCCGAGCGTAACGAAATTGCAAACGCCCGTTTCATCTGCGGAGATGCCTCGCTTGCAGCGGCAGAGCTTGAAAAAGAGGGCATTAAGCCCGACGTAATAATTCTCGACCCGCCCAGAAAGGGCTGTGACGAAGCGCTTATTAAAACGGTTGCGAAAATGAGCCCGAAGCGTGTGGTATACGTTTCGTGCGACCCTGCAACTCTCGCCCGTGATTGCGCGGTTTTCGCTACACTCGGCTATACCGTACCCGAAGAAAACGGCAAGCACTTCGTAACCCCTGTGGACCTTTTCCCAAAAACCGTTCATACGGAATGCGTGTGCCTGCTCACTCGTTCAGACTGAGTTTGCCAAAAAATAAACAGGGCAGGAGCAAGCCCCTGCCCTGCAAATGATAAAAACCACCATAGCATCAACCGATGCTATGGTGGTTTAAACTTTAAAACTTATTTCAGTCCGTTGGCTTCCATAACAGCGAAGTCGTTTTTGTCGATATCGCCGTCGCCGTCGGCATCTGCCGCGTTGGACTGTGCTTTGCCAAGCTCCTCTTCAGTAAGCATACCGCTTGCGACAAGGCCTGCAATAAACGCGTCCTCACCGTCGAGCTTGTAATTGCCGTCAACGTCCTGCTTTACGCTTACAACGAATGTGTTCGTTCTGCTGCCGCTTGTAACCTTGACTGTACAAAGCGTAGTAAGCCTTGTTGCGGCGGAAAGAGCCACACCGCTTGCACTGAAATACTTTGTGGTGAGCGAAGCAAAGTTCTTGCTGATATCGCTCTGAACCATATTTTCAATGCTCGTACCGCTGAGAACAAAGCTGTTGCCGTCCACAGCAACGCTGAGCTCCTCGGCAGGAACGGTAATCTTCTTTGCGATATACAGATCGCCGCCGCTTACGGAGTTACGTACGGAGTTGAGACCGTAGCCGACTGAAATATTGCCGACAAGTGAGTTTACGGAAAGCTCAATTGCGCCGCCATAAACCGCAACATTTTCGTCAACCTCAAAGGTGATTGTTGCAACGTTGCCCTCGGCGCCCATAAGCTTCTCGCTGATAACGGCGAAGAAAACCTGACCGTTGCCGTATTCAAGGTTGGAAGCAAAGTATTCGCTTGTTGCTTCGCCCTTGGTAAGGCTTACGGGGGTAAGAACGCTCGGGTCATATTTAAGCAGGAATTCACCTGCGCAGTAGCCTCTGTTCTCGTTTACGTTTACCTCAACGCTGATTGTGTCGCCCGGGCTCACCTGATAAAAATCGCTTACGGTGAATTCAGGCAGGGTTGCGGCATTTGCAGTAAAAGCAACGCAAAGGCAGGAAAGTGCCGTAAGCGTAACGAGAATGCCGGTACAGATTTTAATTAATCTGTTTTTCATTGTTAAATCTTCCTCTCGGAAAGGTTGTTTTGGACACCTCTAAAAACTTAGGGTGCAAAGATTGTGTAGTAATTTTTTTGTCAGATTCGGCTCAGAAACGCAGGCAATACTTTGTGTATTAACGAGTATTTTGGGGCAATCTGACGGAAAAAGGGCACGCAAGATTTGTGCGATGGGTTTTTAGAGGTGCCCTATCAGAAAAGGTTGAAGAAGGAAAGGAGAATTCTGTTGAAAAGAATACCGAAAATCTTGCTGAAGATGTTAAGCTCGATATCGCTGTTTTCCATTGCTTCCTGAGCAAGGAGAAGAACCTCGGAGCCGTACTCTGTTTCACCCTCGTGGAGAGTGATGATACGGCCGCCTCTGTTGTAATCCTGACCGTAGGAGTGGAAGGTACAGCCGGGTGTGTTGACAATGTCAACGCCCTGGTACTCTATTGTAAAGGTGTTGATGTGGTCGTGACCTGAGAAGGTTGCAACAACGCCCTGCTCAACCATAGCCTCAAACTGTCTTGAATCCTCAACGCCGGGGCAGGGAGCTTCAAGCATAAAGCCGTCCTTGATTACGGAAAGGTCTGCCATTGTAAGGTCGTATTCCTTGCCGTTTACAAATCTGCTGTCAAGGCTGATAGCAACCTCTGACTTTTCCTTGTAGAGAGCTTCGTAAACTTCGCCGACGATGATGTGCTGGAATACCATTGAGGGGATAACCTCACCGCCGTTGAGAGCTGTGTAAGTGTTGTTTGTTGCTTCGAACCACTTTACCTGGTCTTCCCATACGCACTCGTAACCGCCGTTACCGTTTGCATCTGTATATCCGCTTGTACCGGAATCGAACATATAGAGGTTATAAGCAACCTTGAGAAGGTTCTTTGAAGAGAAGATGGGGAGGTTGTGTGTACCTACACCGCTGAGTGCGGGAACAGCATCGTAAGCAAGGCAGTACTTGCCGCCAGCCTTCTTGTAGTAGCTGAGGAGCACGTCGTTTGAGCCCCTGTCGCCTTCACGGTCGTGGTTACCGAAAACAAGTGTGAAGTATGTTTCTTTTGCAACAAAGATGTTTGCAATTTCTGTGATAGCTGCTTCGATATTACCTGTATCATCGACACAGTTGTCGCCGCCGAGAACTACAAGGTCGGGGTCATACTTGTCGAGAACGTGGTTGATGAACTGAACCATTGTCTGGTTTGCAGGATAAACGTCCTGGCAGTCTGTAAGGTGGAAAATTGTGAATTCGCCGTTTTCATCAAAGCGGAGAACCGGACTGTCTTCTGCTGAAGCCATAACGCTGCAGGTAAACAGCATAACAACAGCAAGAACAAGTGCTAATGCTTTTTTCATAAGTCAAAATCCTTTCGTATATATATTTATACTGATATATAATAACATATAAACAAATAAATTTCAAGGGGTGAAAAATTCTGCTTGTTCAAAACAAAGCAAATCATAATTATGGTTGCTTTCCTGCAGTATATATCATAAACCCAAGAGAAAACACAAAATCAGGTTTTAAAAAATTTTCATGTATATCGGAAAAATTCTGTTGAAACCACAAATAATCGTTTTTATATTCACTATTCCACGAATATTTTTCCGACATTATTTTTGCATTCTCCAGAGTAAAAGGAAAATACATTCCAAAAAATGCATCTTTTTCTTCTTCGGTCATATCAACATTGGATAATCCCTGACGCTCAAGACGAATATTTTTATAACCGGCTTGATACAGAGCACTGTAAATTTGCCGACCATTCCTTCTGTTTCCGGATTGTTCATCACGGTCACACATTTTATAAATCCGTTCGTATGCATTCTGCGGATCGGGAAAAGCAAAATTTATTCCGTCATCTATATCCCGGATAATTACAGTACCGTTTTCCGATAAAAAGTCTCGCAACCGTGTCAAAAGTTTCGTTGGATCATTAATGTGCAAAAGTAACATTGAAATATTAATAATATCAAAAGACTCAATATTTAGACTATCCATTTCAGCCCGCAATTTTTTCTCTAATTGTTCACTTTCGACATCGCACACAATAAAATCAGATTTTTGATTACTGTACTTTTTTCTCGCCACATTAATTTGTGTTTCACTTCTGTCAATCCCGACAAATGCCGAAACAGTATGATTTTCAAGTTTCGGTATAAGCATATCCCCTCTTCCGCAGCCCACATCAAGTACTCTTGCAGATGGATATTGTTCAAATATATTCTGATATATATCGTCATCAAATTTTTTCAGTATTTCGTTTTGAATCGCAAGCCTTTTGTCCTCTATATCCTGAACTATATACCGACTCTTTTGTCTTTGTGTTAAATTCTCTATAAGTTGAGGTTGACAGTCAAGTATCTTTTTGGCTATATATTCAGGACATAAATTTTTTTGCACATTTACAATATGCATCCTTCGAATATAATACATCATCTCCTGATATTCCAAAGCGTTTATATCCATATCATCAGTACAAATCGGCTGAAAAACAGCAAAATCCGTCGTTTTAGAAATATTATGAGCAATTTCAACCTCGTTCAGCACTGACTCGGCAACAGCCGATCTTTCATTCAAGATCAGAACAAAAACTTTAGAACTGCTTATCCCATCATAAATAGCTTTAGGATATCTGCCTTTTACATCTCTGGGCGCATACCAACACTTTAAGCCTAGTTCCTCAAGATTTGCCGCAACTGCCTCAACCAAATTAAAGTCATCATGCTGATGACTTAAAAAACAATCATAAACCATTAATCATCACCCTTTACTTGCATTTTTATCACAAATTCAGTATGACCATTCAAACCATATAAAACATTCTTCTCCCCAGAATAAATAAGACCTTTACTTTCATAAAATTTGGTTGCTCTTTTGTTTTTTTCCAATACCCATAAAAATTTTCCGTTACAAAATCTTATGGCATATTCCAACAGCACACTGCCAATTCCTTGGTTTTGAAAAAAGTATTCAATATGCAACTTGCTTATTTCCTCTCCGTCCACAATAACAAAGCCTTTAATTACCCCATCATCGTAAACGTATGTATGTACAGGCATGCTGCTTTTCAATGTGTTTGCATATGAAAGCACCTGCAACTCACCAAAAGAAAAATTAACATTATTAAACACCGGAAAATATTCCATTCGGTTGTTGAAAACATAAATTTCCGCCATTCTTGAAACATCATCAGGTGTAGCCTTACGTACATAACGAAAATATTTTTTAATTGTTTCTTCCATACAATTCACTTTCTTATCCATAAAGCTTGCTCCATTTCACAGCATCAAACATTCTCACAAAAGTATATTTTGTTTTATTGTATCATGCCATATAAAAAATCACAAGTATTAATACAAATTGACAACAAACTAAAACACACGATGAACTGCGTTTACACCGTTCTCTCTTGACAATTTTTGCTTTGGTAATATAATAAAATTATTCTTTTATACTTTCACAAACTTTTGATAATTACGGAGGACTGTCGTGAAAAAAGAAATTCATATTGATTCCGGCAAAAAGGTTTTGCCCGTTATTCTTATGGCAATCGGTGCGGTGCTGGCGGTTGCACTGCTGCTTATGCGCCTTAATATCGTGGCGGTTGTTGCGGTTGCTTTCAACTGCATAATGTCGGCGCTTATTACGCTGAGCTTTATAATAAAGAAAAAGGTATACACACCGATGGTGCTTGCCTATGCTCTGTCAGGTCTGGGCATTGTGCTTTATTTTATAATTTTCGGTGCTGATGCAGGCTTCGGTGCATTCTCATCGGGTCTGGCAGGCTATTCTTCCGCAGAGCACGGTCTGTTTACAGGTGAGGGCAGCTTCTTTACCCGTCTGCTCGGCAATATTCTTCTTGCTTCTCCGTGGGCTCTTTCTCTTACTGGCTTGTTTCTCTGTGCAAAAAGCTCATTCAAGAGCAGTGCAGTAAAAGCGGCGGTATGTGCCGTTACGTGCATCTGTCTTATGGGCACAAGCGTGCTTTACGTGCTTACAATGAATATGCGCTCAAAGCCCAACACGGAAAGACTCTGGGAGGGTCACGACAAATACCTCAACGGTGTTGACAAAAAAGACGGTGCTCAATCCCCCAACGTTCTTGTTGTTATGATGGACGACCTCGGCTGGGGTGACGTATCACTCAACGGTGCGATTTATGACACACCGAACATTGATTCAATCGGCGAAAACGGACTTAATTTCACCAACTTCTATTCAGCTTATTCCGTCTGCTCTCCTGCACGTTTCGCCGCACTTACAGGCAGATATCCCTACAGAGGCTATGCCGACAACGTTATTTACCCCACGGTTGCAACGCTTTCACCGTTTGCCCAGA
>JAZOMP010000020.1:0-27224 GCA_045654045.1 Acutalibacteraceae bacterium | reverse complement strand
AATTTTTCACGGACTATCTTCGCATAGGACTCAACGTTCTGCACCGACGGCACAGCCTGAGCCAGCTGATAAAGATAAGTTTTACCTGCCGCATCGTCGTAAACGCCGTCCTTTTTAAGGCGTTCAAGCACGACAAGCGGGTCAATGGGCTGAGCATTAGCGTCGAGCATTACAACGGTAGTAAAAATAGCCCTGTGCTGCGGCATATAGAAATGCTCCGCCTTGAGGTGAATAAGCACGGTAGGCATACAGCGAGGATCCTTGAGTATTGCGCCGAGCACTGCCTGCTCCGCCTCAAGGCTGTAGGGCATATTCATACCGTCGTAGTTTGTGGATACATCTGCCACGCTGCATCCCCCTTTCTTTTAAACGATAGTTAATTATTCGCAAACCTGTACATACAGAGAAGCCGTTACGCCATGGTTGAGCTTTACGGTTACGGGGTAGGTGCCGAAGGACTTGATATCCTCAACGTCAACCTTTCTCTTGTCAAGCTCTACACCAAAATCAGCCTTGATCTGGGCTGCAACCTCCTTGGAGGTTACGGAGCCGAAGAGCTTGCCGTTCTGACCTGCCTTGGCAACAACCTTGACGGTCTTGCCAGAAATTTTTGCAGCGGATGCCTTTGCGGCGGCTGTTTCTGTTTCAATGCGGTATTTCTCCGCCTGCTCTTTGTTTTTAAGTTCGGACATAGCCTGAGCATTTGCTTCGGAAGCAAGGTTCTTGGGGAAGAGAAAGTTTCTTGCATAGCCGTCGGAAACGGTTACAAGCTCGCCCTTCTTGCCGAGTGACTTTACGTCCTGCTTGAGAACAACTTTCATAATTGTTCCTTCCTTTCCTAAAATTGTTTTCGATTAAGTAAGGTTCGATGAGAATTGTGCATTTAATTTCATCGGAGCTAACTTTTACTTTGTACCGAAGATTCTGTCGCCTGCATCGCCGAGACCGGGCACGATATAGCCGTGGTCATTAAGGCAATCGTCAAGAGCGGCGATATAAATCTCAACGTCGGGGTGTGCCTTTGTGAGAGCCTCAACGCCCTCGGGAGCGGCAATAAGGCACATAAACTTGATGTCCTTCGGGCCCCTCTTCTTAATCTGTGTAATAGCGTCTATAGCCGAGCCGCCGGTAGCCAGCATCGGGTCAACAACGATAACCTCACGCTGCTCGATATCGGCGGGGAGCTTACAGTAATACTCAACGGGCTGAAGAGTATCGGGGTCACGGTAAAGACCGATATGACCTATTCTTGCATTGGGAACAAGGGTAACAACACCGTCCACCATACCGAGACCGGCACGCAGAATCGGAACAAAGGCAAGCTTCTTACCGGCAATAACCTTTGTATGTGCGGTTGCAAGAGGAGTCTGAACGTCCTTGTCTGTAAGCGGAAGGTCACGTGTTGCCTCATAGCACATAAGCATAGCTATTTCGCTTACAAGCTCACGGAACTGCTTTGAGGTTGTGGTAACGTCTCTGAGAACGGAAACCTTGTGCTGAATAAGCGGATGATCCATTACGTGTACTGCCATATCTGTATCCTCCTAAATATTAAAAACCTTTTTCAGTTATTTTCTTCGATTTCTGTGATAAGACCTACTCTGCGTGCGTGTCTGCCGCCTTCAAACTCGGTTTCGAGGAAGGTATCGACCATCATACAGGCAAGGCCTGCGCCGATAACTCTGCCACCCATTGCGAGAATGTTGGCATCGTTATGAAGGCGTGTGTAGTGTGCGCTGAAGCAATCTGAACAGCAGGCGCAACGGATACCCTTTACCTTATTTGCGGCAATGGATATACCTACGCCCGTACCGCAGCAGAGAATACCTCTTTCGCATTCACCGCTGACAATTGCGTCGGCAACCTGCTTTGCTATAATCGGGTAGTCTATAGCTTCGCCGGTATATGAGCCGTAATCTTTATACTCAACACCCTTTTCGTCAAGATGTTTCTTTATACTTTCCTTAAGTTCGTAGCCGCCGTGGTCTGCACCTAAAGCTATCATTGGTTTTCGCTCCTTTTCTTTTTTAGTTCCCTTTCTGCCTGCGGTACACGGAGATAAACGGGCTTAAGGGCATCTGCCTCAATAAGCTCACCAACATATTCCGCCGCAAGCGCAACGCCTGCCGCACGCTGATAACGCACGTTTACAGGGGCAAGAGAAATACCGTTACAAACAGTTTTCAAATAATTATAACACAACTCAGCACCGTCGCCAAGTATTATTACATCTTTTTTTATATCTTTTTTGGCATTTTCTATCATTCCGGGCAGGTCCGATATCATAACAGCCTTATCCTCACAAAGCCTTACGATTTTTTCGCCGCAGTCAAACAACGCGGTATAAACCTGTGAGCAACGGGCATCCATAACACAGAGTACTATACATTCCGCACCGAAAAGGTTATAAGCCATAGCTTCGAGAGTAGAAACACCGATACACTTTTTACCGCTGAAGCAAATTCCCTTAACCGCCGCAACACCTATGCGTATACCTGTAAACGAGCCGGGACCGTTTGCAATCGCAACTGCGTCCAAATTTTCTACGCTTGTATTCGCAGTTTTAAGGCAGGCTTCAACCATGGGCAAAAGGGTCTGGGAATGTGTAAGACCTGCATTGACAAAATTTTCGGCAACGATTTTACCGTCAACGCTGACCGCGGCACCTGCACTGACCGCAGAGCTTTCAAGCGCCAATATCTTCAAGCCGCTCATCCCCCTCAATCTCAATAATTCTGGTTTCGTCATTTTCGCCTTTGGTGATATTAATCAAAAACGAATTTTCGGGCAGTACGTTTTCGATATTCTCGCTCCACTCAACGGCAAGCACCGCATCGTCCTCAAGATACTCGAAAAAGCCCGTTGTACAAAGGTCATCCCACCCGTCGATACGGTACATATCGAAATGGCAGAGCATTGGCGAGCCATGGTAGACGTTTACAATTGCGAAGGTCGGGCTGCTGACGTCGGAAGCAATACCCATGCCCTCGGCAAGACCTCGGGTAAAAGCGGTTTTACCCATACCGAGTCCTCCGAAGTAAGCAACAACGTCGCCTCGCCGAAGCACTTTACCGAGCCTTTGTCCGAGCAATTCGGTTTCATATGTACTTTTTGTTGTGAAAATCTTTTTCAAAAGCCTCACCTGATGCGTACAATTTCTGTTTTATCTAGGGGATTATAACACAAAATTCCAAAGATATAAAGAGGATAAATATATTTTTTTAAATTATATGTATAAATTACAGTTTGTCTATCTGAAATATGCATTTCTCTTGTAATTTCTCTCGCATTGTATTATAATAATAGATAATTTTAAATCAACCTTGTGAGGTGAGTTAATGCGATCGATTACCAATTTTCTGAAAGAAACCGATATATATCTTGCCGTGCTGTGCATTATTGCTTCGGTCGCGGGCATCATTGCCGTTTTCAGCGCAACCATGCACGACCTTGAGCAAGGCGAATTCATTGCCCGTGAGGCTATTGTTATGATAGCCGCTGTTGCGGTAGGCTTTATAATGTGCATGGTTATTTCCGCAATAGATTATGAGGTTATACTCAAGCTCTGGCCCGTTGTTGCCGGTGTTTCCGTTATACTTATGCTTGCGCTTTTCAAGTGGGGTACGGGTCCGAGCGAAAGAAGTGACGTTATCACCTGGCTCCCCTTCTCAATAGGCGGCTTCAGCATTTATTTCCAGCCCTCGGAGCTTTTAAAAATTGCGTTCATCATAACCTTTTCCGTTCACCTTGAGCTTATAAGCGACAGACTTGACAAAATTGTAAACGTGCTTCTGCTTGCCGTTCACGGTGCAATTCCCACACTGCTCGTTGTTGTTACGGGTGATATGGGCTCAGCGCTTATTTTCCTTATGATGTTTGTTGTTATGATGTTTATGGCAGGCGTAAAGCTGAGATATTTCGCAATTGCAATTGCCACGGTTATTGCCGCCTTTCCGCTCGTCTGGGTGAAGGTTTTCAGCGATATTCAGCGCAACCGTTTCCTTGCGCTTCTCTACCCCGAATCATACTCCGATATCATATACCAGCAGCTGCAAAGCAAGAACGCAATGGGCTCGGGTCAGCTTTTCGGGCAGGGTCTTTTTGAAGGCCCTTACACACAGAACGGTGTTGTTCCCGCCGCAGAAACCGATATGATCTTAAGCGTTTTCGGTGAAGAACTCGGCTTTATGGGCTGTCTTGCCGTTATAGTGCTGTTTATGCTTATTGTTTTCAGAACAATAAAAACAGCCCGTCTGGCCAACGACACACCCGGCAGAATGATGTGTATAGGCGTTGCGGCTATGATCGGCTCGCAGGTTGCAGTCAACGTCGGAATGTGCCTTATGCTACTGCCCTGTATCGGTATCACTCTGCCGTTTATGAGCTCGGGCGGTACTTCCAACCTTTGTATTTATCTTGCGATGGGTCTTGTTTTCAGCGTTTACAGAATGAACTGCGAAAGAGCCCCCGTCGATTTCAGAGCAATAAACATCCGTACTCCGTATATTTAACCTACAGTTCAAGGTGATATTTTGAATTACGAACAGGCTATAAATTATATACATTCACTCAACCGCTTCGGAATTCATCCGGGGCTTGAGCGCATTGAGGAGCTTTGCACTGCTGTCGGAAACCCGCAGGACAGGCTGAAATTCGTCCACGTTGCAGGCACTAACGGCAAGGGCTCAACCTCAACAATGATAGCGGGTGCACTCACCGCCTGCGGCAAAAAAACGGGACTTTTTACTTCGCCTTTTGTCAGCGAATTTTTAGAAAGAATACAAATTGACGGCTCTCCTTGTGACAAAGAGCTTTTTGCACAGTGTGTAACCAAGCTTGAGCCGATAGTTGCCGAAATGGCAACGAGAGATATGCAACCGACCGAATTTGAGGTTATCACAGCCGCCGCATTTATGGTTTTTGAAAAAGCCGAATGTGATATCTGTGTGTTTGAAGTCGGTCTTGGCGGCAGGCTTGATTCGACAAACGTTATCAAGACACCGCTCGTGAGCGTAATTGCTTCAATTTCACTTGACCATACGGCTATACTCGGCGAAACAGTTGGGGAAATTGCAAAAGAAAAGTGCGGAATAATAAAAGAAAACGGGAAAACCGTATGCTACCCATGGCAGGAAAAGGAAGCATATGAAGTAATAAACAGCACCTGCGAAAGAATGAGTAACACGCTTTTCATTCCCAACGTCCGCGGAATAATTGCGGTAGAAAACAGAATTGACGGCGTAAAATTCACATACAACAGCACGGAATACTCGCTTTCAATGAGCGGTGAATATCAGGTATATAACGCCGTAACGGCAATTGAAGCCTGCCGTGTGCTGGGGATTGACGAAGCAAGCATAAAGCAGGGCATCGAAGCAGCAAGGGTGCCTGCAAGAATGGAGGTTATCTCCTCCTCGCCCCTTGTGCTGCTTGACGGCGGACACAACGAGGACGGCGGAAAAGCGGTAAGTGAAAGCCTTACAAGTATGCTTGGCGGCAAAAAGATATTTGCCGTTATCGGTATGATGGCGGACAAGAACGTTGAAAGCTACCTTGAAAAAGTCGCTCCGCTTTGCTCTTTCGTTGCAGCAACAACCGTAGCTGACAACCCCAGAGCAATGAGCGCAGATGAATTAGAGCAAAAAGCAAAGAAATACTGTAACAATACGGTTTCCTTTAATTCGGCAAACAACGCAATAGAATACGCAAAGAAAATCGTTGCCGATTACGACTGTCTGCTCGTGTGCGGCTCGCTTTACCTTGCAGGCGAAGTGAGAAGCAGACTCAAAAATATTTTTTAAGCCTCGCCTTAAAATGACACGGTTTTTAACAACAAGCCTCTATCCTATACGGGTAGAGGCTTTATTTTTTGAAAGGAAGTAAGAAATGATTGAATTTTCGGTTTCGGGGAAATGTATGACCGTATTCTTAAGCGGTGAAATTGACCACCATTCGGCCGCCGGAATACGCAAAAAAATCGACGAGGAAACGGACAGGCTGTTGCCGCAGCTGCTCGTACTCGATTTCGGCAACGTAAGTTTTATGGACAGCTCAGGCGTAGGTCTTGTTATGGGCAGATATCGCAACGTAAGCGCACACGGCGGACGGCTTGAAGCGGTAAATTTATCGCCATGGTGCTATAAAATCATGAAAATGTCGGGACTTGACAAGATTGCAAAAATTCAGATGACGGGGGTGCAACGATGAAAGCACTTAACAAATTCACTTTAACTATGGACAGCCGGAGCGCAAACGAGGGTTTTGCGCGCCTTGTGGCTTCGGGCTTTGCCGCACAGCTTGACCCGACGGTTGAAGAGCTTTGCGACATCAAAACCGCTGTAAGTGAGGCGGTTACAAATTGCATAGTCCACGCCTACCCCGACGGCGTGGGCAGTATTTACATATCGGCAGGCATTTTTGAAAACGGTCTTGTAAGAATTAAAATCCGTGACAAGGGCTGCGGAATTGCCGATATAAAAAAGGCTATGGAGCCGCTTTATTCGAGCCTTGGCGGTGAAAGAGCAGGGCTCGGCTTTGCGGTAATGGAAAGCTTCTGCGACAAAATCTCCGTGCGCTCAACGCAAGGCAAGGGCACGGCGGTAACGCTCGACAAATATATTAAGGGCAGAAAATTTGGCGGTTAAAACAAACGAAAGAGAAAAGCTGATAACGGAAAATATGGGGCTTGTCCATTCCTGCGCCTCTCGTTTCAAGGGCAAGGGCGTGGAATATGACGATTTGTTTCAGGCAGGATGTGTGGGGCTTATCAAGGCGGCAGACGGTTTCAAAGCCGACAGAGGCTTTGCCTTTTCAACCTATGCCGTACCAGTAATTTTAGGCGAAATAAGGCGGATATTCCGTGACGGAGGTTCAATAAAAGTCAGCCGTATGCTGAAAGAAAAATCCCGTCTCGCGCTCAGCCACAAAGAAAGGCTTACACGCTTAAACGATCGTGAGCCGACAATTGAAGAGCTGGCAGACGCGTTGGGGCTTGACGTGCAGGAAACTGCACATATATTAAACGCCGCCATGCCTACCGTTTCGCTGACCGCACACGAGGATGACAGCCGTAATTCGCAACTAGATATACCCGTTGATTCGCAGGAAACGGAAATTTCGGACAAGCTTGCTCTGCAACAGACTATGCTCGCACTGCCCGAAAGAGACAGAAGGCTTATTGAGCTGCGCTATTTTCACGGATTGACGCAGGCAAAAACCGCAGAGCAACTCGGAATGTCGCAGGTGCAGGTTTCACGGCGGGAAAAAGTTATTCTTATTGAGCTGAGAAAAAATATGATATAAAAAATGAGCCATACACTTTAAACGGTATATGGCTCATTAGCTTATTAAATTATTCTCCGAAACAATACTTTACGAATTCCCTTGCGGTAGTATCAATATCATATTTTTGTGCTTTGAATATTTCCGTCATATCCTGTCTTTCAAATTTTTCCGAATATTCAATAGCGGTTTTTGCCCAGAGCGACGCATCACCAAGTGACAGATATTTTACTCTGCCAGTTATATCTGCATCGGGAGTTATTCTGTCCGATATTACACACGGCACGGAAAGCGCCTGAGCTTCGATTACGGTGTTTGGCATGCCTTCATAAAGCGACGGAAACACAAAAACATCCGCCGCGCACAGCAAATCGGGTATATCCTTGCGTATTCCGAGAAGCTCTATATTATCAATTATGTCAAGTTCTTTAGCTTTACATTTTATATTTTCTTCCAGTTCTCCGCCGCCGACAAGGAACAACCTGGAAGCAGGCTTAAGTTTTAATATTTCAGCAAATACTTCAAGCAGAAAACCGTGGTTTTTAGCCGCTGAGAAGCGTCCGACATGGAACACGGCAAGCTCATCCGAAAGCTCAAGCTTCTCACGAATTTCCTGCCTTTTTTCACTGCTATAATGATAGAAGCCCATATCAACGCCGTTGTAAAGTATATTAGCTTTACCGCTCTTAATACAGTTTTTACCGAAGCAGAATTCCGCAGCCTCTTTTGACGGGGCAATTTTCACATTGGGGACAACCTTTGCAAGCTGACCGAGCGTGGAATGAAGGATTTTCTGTTTTGTTCCGCCGTCAACAGCCGTGTTGCTTGAGCGGTAAATCAGCCTTTTTGCGCCGCCTTTTTTTGCAGCAAGAAGTTCAAGTGCAGTACCGGGTTTTACGGACGAGCAAAGCACACTTTCGTAGCCGTTTTCCCTTACAACGTTTTCAAGCGCCTTGAGAGATCCCATAAAATCTTCGGACTTGAGAGGGATACGGTAAATCCTACCGCCGAGAACTTCTATTTCATCGTCGTAATATCCTCTTTGTTGAATATTGACGCAGAAATCCATCTGATATTTTTCACGGTCCAGCTTGCGGTACTGCTTCATCAGAAAGGTTTCCGCACCACCCGTATTCATACTGTTCATACAGCAGAGCAATCTTTTCACGCTCATATTTTACAGCCTCTTTTTATTCAAGTTCGTTGAGCAAAGCTCCGACAGCCTTGTCTGCTTCAAAGTGCTCTGCTCGCTCAAGACAGGCTTTCTTCATTGAATTGAGCCTTTGCGGATTTCCGGCAGCTTCAAGCAAAATTCCTTCAAGCTCGCCTTCCTTATCCGGCGGATAGACAAGCCCATCAACACCGTTGCGGATTATATGAGAATTATAGTGCCAATCCGTAGCGATTACGGGAACACCTGCTGCAAAAGCATCCACAATAGTGCCTGCAAAGCCCTCTCCCTTATATGTAGTCGGAAAAAGCAGAGCAAAACAGCTTTTAAGCTCTTCCGTGCTGTTGTCCGTATTTATAAAGCCCTTATAGGTAATAAATTCTCCGGAATCGTTACACAAGACCGCAAACTCTTTTTCGTACTCGGAAGCAACCTTGCCAAATATATCAAGTGAAAATACTGTTCTTCCAAGCTTTTTGTTGACAGCAGTTACGGCGTTAACAGCCTTATCCACACCCTTTTCAGGTGTGATACGGGAAAAAGTACAAAGTCTGTAAGGCTCACATTCAGAATAAATAAGTTCGTTTTCATTTAGTGAATGAGTTTCTCTGAAATTCGGCAGGTAAAGCACGTTACCAAGCCCGAGTGCAGACAAAGATGTCTTCATAGGCTCCAATTCAACGTACACCCTATCAAGGCGTGAAATACAGTTAAAAAGCTTTTTATCTTTTTCAAGCACATTCGGCAGCCAACCGCCGACAACAACGTAATGCAATCTGCGTTTAAGCTTACGGTTAAACGCTTCAAACAGTGCGGGAAAAATTCTAACGCCGCCCTGTGCAGGCATCATAATGACATTTTTACAGCTTTTAAGCAACTTGCGGCAATTCAAAAACATAGCCGCAGGGTTACTTTTCCAGCCGCAGGTATCAAGCACGGCAACGTTTTCTTCTCCGAGTGCTTTTACAAGAGCCTTGTATACTGCTCTGGTTTTATCCGTCTGCCCGTCGGCAAAATCCTTACCCAGTGCCAGATGACCGCAGATACCAACCTTGTACAAATTTTTTCACCGCCCAGAATGTTACTTAACTTAATAAGTATATATTAATACCAATAAAAAGTCAAACAGGCTAAATGAAAATTTACACTAAATACACTTTATATTATTTTTCTTTTGGCTTAGCAATAACTGAAACTACAAGTCCGCAGAAAACAGCCGCGCTTATACCTGCCGCACCCGAGGCTAAGGGTCCCGTCAGCGCACCGAGCAAACCCTGTTCTTCTACCGCCTGCCTTGTTCCCTTAACAAGGGTATAACCAAAACCCGTCAGCGGTACTGCTGCCCCCGAGCCCGCCCACTCGACAAGCGGCTCATAAACACCCAGCGCACCGAGAACAACACCTGACACCACAAAGGCAACAAGTATTCTTGCAGGGGTGAGCTTTGTTGTATCCATTAAAATCTGTCCTATGGCGCAGATAAGACCGCCTACCAGAAAAGCCTTTAAAAAAATCATAAAAAAATCCGCTCCTTCAAGGCTATTTTCTGCCTGAAAGAGCGGATTATTCTTTTAATTTAAATTAATTACATTTCTTCGATAAACTTAACGATATCGCCGACTGTTTCAAACTTTTCAAGAATGTTGTCGGGAACTTCAACCTCAAACTCGTCCTCAAGGCTGATTGCAAGATCGACAAGATCAAGGCTGTCAGCGCCAAGGTCGTCCTTGATGTTGGTTTCCATTGTGACATCGCTTTCTTCAAGCTCAAGCTGCTTGCAGATGATTTCTCTTACCTGCTCGAAAGGCATTGGTTTTTCCTCCTTCATTAAAATACTATTAATTTAATTGTTGGTTTAATTATTGCGTTTCTAATCTTAAAGGCTATCGTGCTGTTTGTCAAGTGCTTTTTAAAAATTTCTTAACAAATTGTTCACGAATTGGTTTTCAGCTTTCTGTTATCAGCTTCCGAAGGTAGAGCTCATATCAGCCTGAACAGCCTCTTTGGTTACCTTGACAAACTTTGAGCCTTCAATCTTCTCCTGAAGAAGCTTGAAGTACAGCTCCTTATCTATCGGAAGCTCAACTGTCTTATCAAGCCAGCTTGAAAGATGAGCACAGTTGGAAATTGTAAGGCCGTTGATACCCTCTTCACCTCTGCCGACAAGCTCACCGCCGCGGAGAATATTGTCCGCAAACTGCTTCATAACCTGAACGTGCTGTGACCAGGGCTCGGGATCGGGCAGAACTGTAAATGTCTTGCTGTTGAGTCTGCCGAAGCCTTCGTCGGAATGGCGTGTATAATCGCTTACTGAGCCGTCAAGCTCTGTAATTTCAAGCTTACCGCCCATACATACAATCTTTGCCTTGTCGAGAGTAATTTCAAGTCTGTTTGTACCCGGATAGTCACCTGTTGTTGTGATAAACACACCTGTTGCGCCGTTGGGGTATTCAACGTAAATTGTTACGTCGTCCTCAACCTCGATGTTGTGGTACTTACCCTCGTGGAGGAAGCCTCTTACCTTGCAGGGCATACCACAAAGCCACTGCCACAAATCGAGCTGATGGGGGCACTGGTTGAGCAGTACGCCGCCGCCTTCGCCTGACCAGGTTGCACGCCAGTCACCGGAATCGTAGTAGGACTGTGTTCTGAACCAGTCTGTGATAATCCAGTTGACTCTTGTGATTTCGCCATACTCGCCGCTCTTGAGAATTTCACGAAGCTTTATGTAACAGGGGTTTGTACGCTGGTTGAACATAATTGCAAAGGACTTGTCGCTCTTTGCCGCAACCTCGTTCATTTCCTCAACCTGCTTTGTGTAAACACCTGCGGGCTTTTCAATCATAACGTGAAGACCTGCGCTTAGAGCCTCGATAGCATAGGTCGGGTGGAGATAGTGGGGAGTTGCAACGATAACGGCATCAACCTCGCCGGAAGCGATAAGCTCACTGCCGTCGCAATAAACCTTGATGTCGGACTTTGCTTCGAGCGCTGCCTTGCGGCGTTCTTCCTTAAGGTCGGCAATTGCCGTAACCTCAAAATCAGGCAGACAGCCCTTTACGATATTGCTCATATGGCTTGAACCCATATTACCGTAGCCGATAATACCAAGGCGGATTGTACCCTTTTCCATAGAAGCAAGAATCTCCTTGAGTGCGCTTACTGCGGCATCGAAGGATTCATCTGTACTGTTATATACATAACTCTGCTTTTTGCCGATGGAGTTGATAGTGCCGTTGTCAGCCTCAAGATTTTCAAGGCCGTCAAACACTGTAAGGTGAGGCTCAAGCGAAAGGAATTTCTCGCCGCCGTTACGGGCAAAACGCTTTATGATTTCAGCTACCTGACCGTCGCCCTTACCGGCAGGAACAACCTCACCGTTTTCAAAGTAAGCATCCTTTACGTGAAGGTACTTTACAAAGCCCTCAACCTTTTCGTAGGCTGCAAGAGGATCAACGCCGCACTGAATATAGTTAGCTGGGTCAACTATTGCAAAGAGCTTGTGTTCGCAGTAGCGGAGAACTTCGAGGTTTCTTTCGTCGTTATCTCCGTAGATACCCTTTTCGTTTTCAAGGCAGCAGTAAACACCCTGCTCATAGGAGTAATCTGCCATAGCCTTTACTCTGCGGAGCACTTCTTCTCTGTTATCCTCGTAACTCTGACCTTTTGTGAAGAAAAAGCTGAACATACGGATAAACTTTGTATCGAGAATTTTTGCAACCTCAACGGTATTCTTGAATTTTTCAAAGTGAGGCTCAAAATCCTCATCAATTTCAATTTTTCCGAAGGGAGAGCCGATTGAAGAAACCTTAATGCCGTTTGCATCAAGCTTTTCCTTGAGAGTCTTTGCCTCTTCAACGGTAAAATCGGCAATATTCTTGCCATCAATACCTCTGGGCTCAAAATAAGACATACCGTTACGCTTAAGAGCGGCAATCTGACCGTCAAGGTCTTTTGCGGCTTCATCCGCAAAACCGGTGAGAATGAAATTCAACATAGCTGACACTCCTTTGTTTTATGTTTTATAATAATGATTTATTTTTTTCTGTAAAGCTTCTGTCCCTGATATTCCGGCTCACAGGTTACGTTGACACCGAGCTTTTTGAGCACGTGCTCATCAACCTGAGAAAGCATAACGCTTACGTGCATTTCGCTGCCGCGAAGTTTCTTAAGCTGCTCCATAGCCTTGGCGGCGTTTTCGTCGCTTGCGGCACAGATTGAAAGAGCAAGCAGAATTTCATCGGTATGAAGTCTGGGGTTTTTGCTGCCGAAATGGTCTGTTTTAAGGCGCTGGATAGGAGTTATAACCTCAGGCGAGATAAGGTGCATATCCTCATCAAGCCCTGCGTAAGCCTTGAGTGCATTGAGAAGCATCGCGGCACTGCAGCCGAGAAGCGCAGTGGTCTTGCCCGTGATTATTCTTCCGTCATCAAGTTCAATTGCCGCAGCGGGTGCACCCGTATGCTGTGCTCTTTCAAGGGCGGCGCAAACAACGGGTCTGTCCTCCTTGGTGATGTTTGCCTGACGCATAAGAAGCTCTAGCTTATAGACGACGTCCTGGTCAACCTTACCCTCGCGGCGCTCGCAAAGGCCGACGTAGTAGCGGCGGATGATTTCCTGCTTTGCGGCGGCACAGACAGCCTCGTCATCGTAAATACAGTGACCTGCCATATTTACGCCCATATCAGTCGGTGATTTATAGGGCGATGTACCGTAGATGCTTTCAAACATTGTGTTGAGAACAGGGAAAACCTCAACGTCACGGTTGTAGTTGACCGTTGTTTCGCCGTAAGCCTTAAGGTGGAATGGGTCAATCATATTGACGTCCTTAAGGTCTGCCGTTGCAGCCTCATAAGCCAGGTTTACGGGATGGTCAAGCGCAAGATTCCATATCGGGAAGGTTTCAAACTTGGCGTAGCCTGCTTTGATGCCTCTCTTGTTCTCGTGATAAAGCTGTGAAAGGCAGGTTGACATTTTACCGCTGCCTGGGCCCGGTGCGGTAATAATAACAAGCTCACGCTGAGTTTCAATATAATCGTTCTTGCCAAATCCCATATCGCTGACAATAAACGGAATATTTGAAGGGTAGCCGGGTATTCTGTAATGGCGGTAAACCTTTACACCAAGGCTCTTCATACGCTCGATAAACACCTCTGCCGCCGGCTGACCTGCAAGCTGAGAAACGACAATGCTTCCGACAAAAAGACCTATCTCGCGGAATTCGTCAATAAGTCTGAGCACGTCGGCATCGTAGGTTATACCGTAGTCGCCTCTTATTTTGTTGTTTTCGATATCGGCGGCGTTAATTACGATTACAACCTCTGCCTGTTCTTTAAGCTCAAGCAGCATTTTTAGCTTACTGTCGGGCTTGAAGCCGGGCAGTACACGGGATGCGCGGTAATCGTCAAACAGCTTGCCGCCAAACTCAAGGTAGAGCTTGCCGCCGAACTGCTCGATACGCTGTCGGATACACTCGGACTGCATTTTGAGGTATTTTTCGTTGTCGAAACCTATTCTTTCCATAACAATCAGTTCTCCGTTTTTAATGAAGAGATATAATTTAACTTGTGTATTATAGCACATACTTTTGTTTTGTTAAAGAGAATAATTATAAAAACTTTTAAAAATATAAAAAAATTTTTTTCTTATTGAAATGTTAAGATAAAATAGTTATAATATAGTTTACTCTAAATATAATGGGGTATTATGTTATGATTATAAAAAACGCAACTGTCTGGGGAGAGGACTTTACCCCCGTAAAAAAAGACATTAAAATTTCAGACGGCATAATCGAAGATATCGGCTGTTTTGAGAGCGAAGACGGCACGGATTATTCCGGCTGTACCGTTGTGCCCGGTTTTATCGACATACACACTCACGGCGCGCGTCTTTCGGACAGCTCGTCCGGCAAGACCGAAGAGATACAGACAATAAGCAGATATCTTGCCGAAAACGGTATCACCTCCTTCTGCCCGACAACAATGACCCTGCCTGAAGAAACGCTTGCGAAAGCATTCGAGGCTGTAAAAGAATGCATGGGAAAAGAAGAAGGCGCATATATCCACGGAATCAATATGGAAGGCCCGTTTATATCCCTTGGCAAAAAGGGTGCACAAGCGGCAGAGCATGTCCGCAGACCCGACGTTGATGAATTCGAGAGACTCAATGCAATCTGTCCGATTAAGCTTTCCGATATTGCCCCCGAAGAGGACGGTGCAATTGAGTTCGCCAAAGAAGTGAGCAAAACTTGTACGGTTTCCGCCGCACACACTTCGGCAACCTACGAACAGGCAAGGCTCGGCTTTGAAAACGGCTTCACCCACGCAACACATCTTTTCAACGCAATGACACCGATTCTCAACAGAGCACCCGGTGTGCCGACAGCTGTGTTTGACGATGAAAAAGCCACCGCAGAACTTATTTGCGACGGACTTCATAACCACCCGGCAATACTGCGTATGGCTTTCAGTCTTTTAGGAGAGGACAGAGCAGTGGTTATAAGCGACTCTATGTCTGCGGCTGGCATGGGCGACGGTGAATACGAGCTCGGCGGCCAGACTGTATATGTAAGAGACGGCAAGGCCACTCTTGCCGATGGCACAATAGCCGCAAGCACAACAAATATTTTTGCAGAATTCAAAAACCTGCTGAATTTCGGCATTGATTTCAAAACCGCACTCAAGGCTTGCACAATAAATCCCGCAAGAGTTGTCGGTGCAGACAAGTTCACAGGCTCAATTAAAAAGGGTAAGAGAGCAGACCTCCTCGTGCTCGACGGTGCTCTTAACCTGAAAGCGGTTTATATATGCGGCAAACAGATTGTCTGACACTTTTACGCGCAGACGCCGACCGGTTACGGCGCCTGCAGATATATAAATTAAGCAGCCGAAGCGGCAGCTCCCCGTGGGCTTTAAAGCCACTGCCGCTTCATTAAGGCTGCGAGGCTACTCTCAAAACATATTATGTGAAAATTCTATTTAAGGTGAAATGATTATGAAAACAATTGCTGTACTTATTGCGGACACACACGAATACAACCCCTTCTGCAAATGGGCAACCGAAAACGGTGCAGAAAGCTTTGAAGAAAACGGTATGAGAATGCTTAAAATGTCATTTTGCGGTGACAGACTCGTTGCTATGCTTTCCAACACGGGCAAGGTTAACGCCGCAATTGCCGCAACGCACCTGATACTTAAATACGGTGCGGAAGAAATATACAACATCGGTTTTTCAGGCGCAGTAAAGGGCGTACGAAGAGGAGACCTTGTTGCAGGCTCAAGCTGTACCGAGTGCGATTTCGATCTGACACCCCTCGGCTACGCTTTAGGCGAAAAGCCCGACCAGAAATACGTATATGAAACCGACCCTGAGCTGCTTGAGCTTTGTAAAGAGCAAAGCCTTTACATCGGTGCACTCGGCACGGGAGACATGTTCCTTACAAGCAACGAAAAGAAGGCGGATTTTCATAGCCGCTTCGGCATATGTGCTTTCGATATGGAATCGGGTGCAATTGCCTCCGTCTGCGACCGCTACGGTGCTAAATCCCTTAGTATACGTAAGATTTCCGACGATAGCGAGGAAACCGCAAGCGAGGATTACAGAGAGATGAACAAGAGCGAAGAGATGGGTCTGACAGACACACTCATTGCTCTTCTCAACAAGAAATACAATGGATAATTTTCTTATTGAAAGTTGCTCGATCTGTCCTCGAAAATGTAAAGTAAAGCGCCTTGACAGCACTGTTGGTGAAGGCTTCTGCAAGTTGCCTGCATTACCTGCCGTATGCAGGGCAGACAAGCACTTCTGGGAAGAACCGAACATAAGCGGAACTGACGGTTCGGGCACAATTTTCTTTGGCGGCTGTGTTCTCAGGTGCGAGTTTTGCCAGAACAACGATATCAGCCGCAATTACTGCGGAAAAACGGTTGATTCGCACGGGCTTACAGAAATAATCAAACGACTTGAAGCCTCGGGAGTGCACAACATCAACCTTGTAAGCCCTACGCCCTACTACCCCGTGATAATAAAAGCCTTGCAGGAATACAAGCCCTCAATTCCCGTTGTGTGCAACACCTCGGGCTACGAGAGAGTTGAAACACTCAAAGCACTTGAAGGGCTCATAGATATTTATCTGCCTGACTTCAAATATTCCGACAACGCCCTTGCCGTAAAATATTCCGAAGCACCCTATTACCCGAAAGTTGCACTTAATGCAATAAAGGAAATGGTGCGGCAGGTCGGTACACCCGTACACGGTGAAGACGGTATGATGAAAAGAGGCGTTATGGTAAGACACCTTATCCTGCCTGACAACCTTGAAAACAGCTACGGCGTACTTGATATGATAGCAGACAATCTTCCCGAGGATATTTTTGTAAGCCTTATGGCACAGTATTTCCCGACAGGCAACGAAATCCACAGTGAATTAAAAAGAAAAATATCTGCGGAAGAATACGAAAAGGTAAGCGGTTATATGCTGCTGCTTGGCCTTGAAAACGGCTTTGTACAGGAGCTTGAAGCCGCAGAAAAGTCTTATGTTCCGGATTGGAATATGTTGTATAAGGAGTAACACCATGAAGATTAATATGTCCCCCGAAGAATACGGCGCAAAAGCACAGGCACTTTTTGAGCAGGGCTACAACTGTGCCCAGGCTGTTGTGCTTGCCTTTGATGACCTTACGGGTCTTGATAACAAAACCGCCGCTATGCTCGCCTCCTCCTTTGGCGGAGGTATGGGCAGACTGCGTGAGGTCTGCGGTGCAGTAAGCGGCACTTTTGCCGTTGCAGGTATACTCAAGGGTTACGATGACCCCAAGGCAGACACGCAAAAAGCCGAACACTATGCTTTTATTCAGAGCCTTGCAGGTGAATTCAAAAAAGAAAACGGCAGTTACATCTGCCGTGAGCTTCTTGAGCTGCCCGGTACAAGCAAGCCCATTCCCGAAGAGCGTACCGCAGAATATTACCGCCGACGTCCGTGCGGAGAATACGTACGCATTTCGGCGACAATACTTGCAAAGAACCTTGAAGAATAAAGAATAAAGAAGTAAGGAAAAATGAAAGAAAAACTAAAGAAGCTGTCACTGTTGGATTCTGCTCTGATTTGTTCGGCAATTATGCTTTTTATATATGCACTTAAGGGTGTATGGCCGTTCGGCACAGGCAACATATGCTACGATGATATGGCACAGGGTGCCGTGCCTGCGCTCTACCATTTATACGACTGGATTCACGGTGACAAGGCTCTTGACTGGGACTGGCTGTCGGGACTCGGCACAAACGTTGCCAATTTCGGCAACCCCACTCCCCTGCTGCTTGTGCTGTGCCTTTTCCCAAGGGACAGCCTGCTTTATGCGGTGGGCATTTACGTTGTACTCAAGGTTTCAGCAGCGGCATTAACTTCAAAATACTGCTTTACGAAAATGTTTCCGAAGCCCGACGGAATATGGCACACGCTGTTTTCCGTTATGTACGCCATGAGTGCATTTTCAATGTTCTATTACACCAACACCTCATGGCTTGATTTTGTTGTTGTTTTTCCGTTTATCATCTATGGCTTAAAGCGTTTGCTTGACGAAGACAAGCCGTTTATGTATATTGCCGCCTTTGCGATAACTCTTTTCTATTCCGTGTACCACGGGTTTATGGTTACGCTTGCCGTATTTATGTTAAGCGGACTTTACATTGTGCTGATTTCACCGAAGGAAAAGCGCGGCAGACAATCCGTTATGCTCGGTCTTTCAACACTTGCGGGCGGCCTGCTTTCGTGCTTCGCCGCTGTTCCAGCAGCGCTTCAGACGCTTGGCTCAAAGCGCTTTGAAACCAGCACGGGCAGCGAAGAAGGCGTACTCGAAAAGATATTAAAGGCAAAGCCCGACGCACAGCTTCACAACAAGCTGATACTTTTAATCGGCTTACAGCTTGTAATCGTGCTGACGGTTGTCTTTATAGTAAAGCTGTTTAAAGATAAAAAAATCAAGCAGGCAGTTTTCGTGCTCACTTCAACGCTCATACTCATGCTTCCGATTTTTATTGAAAACATAAACCTTATTTGGCATATGGGCAGCTACGTTCAGTTTCCGACAAGGTTTTTCTTTATTTCGGTTTTCGTGCTGCTATGCTTCTCGCTTGCGGGAATTGAAAAATATTCCGAAGCAATTGTAACGCTAAAAAACAAATACGGGCGTTTCGGCTTACTGATACTTTGTGCCGCACTTACGGTGGGTATGCTTTACGGGCTTATCTATTTTGCAGAAAATATTCTCGGCACAATAGGCACCGCACCCGAAGAAATAATTTCCGCAACTGATATCAAATACACCTCATTTGCGCTTCTTTTCGGTTTCGGCATACCGCTTTTTGCTTTTTTGCTTTTCCAAAAAAAATATATTATCCGTTCTTTCTGCTTCGTGCTTTGCATTATGCAATGTGCCGGATTATGCTACGGCGGTGTAGCAAACAAGCACCAGCAGGAAAGCGAGGAATTCCTTTACAACAGCCCGTCCTTCCTTGAATACTGTGCAGAGGTTTCAGTCCTTGACACCGATTGCGGTGAATTGGGCAGAATCAAAAACGCCGACACAAGTCTTAACACAAACTATCCCTTTGTTATCGGCACACCTGCACTTTCCAACTGGACACACTATATTTCCCTTGCCGCGCAGAACACGGCAAAGGTGCTCGGCTACAGCGTACAATACACCCGTTTGCTCGATTCGGGCGGCACAGCCTTTACTGACGGCATTATCGGCGTAAAAAAAATGATAATGCGATGCCACCACAAAGCGGGCAACAGATATACTCTGCTTGATTCTACACAGAATTTTAATCTTTACAAAAACCGCTACGCTGTTGAATTCGGCTTGCTCGGCAATAAAGAACTGCTCGACAGTATTGACGAAATAAGTGTTGACGAGCGTTTTGAGGTGCAGAACAACCTCTGGCAGATTTTCACAAACAGCGATGAAAAGCTGTTTGATATCTGTACAAGAACTGAAGACGGCGAGAATATAAAGTTCGTTGAAAGCACACCCGACAAACTTGTTTTCCGCTACACGGCAGGTAAAAACGAGGAGCTTTACCTCAACTGCGGTGAATACAAAAAACAGAGCTTTAAAATGTCGGTAAACGGTGAGAAAGTTATGGCACCGTACCACAAATACACCGAATACCTCTACTACCCCTCTGCCGCCGTAAACGGCACGTTGCTGCTCGGAAGCTTTGACGAGGGCGAAGAGATTGAGATAGTTATTGAATGCATCAACGGACAACTTTTCGGCGACAAAACGGTGCAGTTAGCCTCAATGTCGCTTGACAAAATGACCGAGCTGAACAGCCTTTATAAAGATACCGTAACCAATGAACAGGTCGGCAAATCATCTTTGAAATTTGACTACAACAACTCAACGGGAGAAAGCAGATACCTTTTCATTCCCGTTACATTTGATAACGGTTTCACCTGTAAAATCAACGGCGAAAAGGCCCAAATTCATTGTGCTTTAGGCGCATACCTTGCGGTTGAATTACCTGCAGGTAACGGAAACGTTGAAATCGACTGGCAGCCCGAGGGAGAAAAGCCAGGTATTATTCTCACAGTATTCGGTATACTTCTCACGGCGTTTATTCTGCTGATAAAGAAGAGAAATATTTCTTTACCGAAGTTTATTGAAATGGCTGTATTTTACGGTCTTTCCTTTGCTTGCGTTGCCGCTATTACGGTAATTCACCTTGTACCGATTGTATATATGATTTATGACACAATTTCCGGAGGAATGTAATATGGCTAAAATAATTGCAATTGTTAACCAGAAGGGCGGTGTGGGCAAAACCACAACCGCAGTTAACCTGACGGCTGCCCTCGGCGCAAAGGGTAAAAAAGTGCTTCTTGTTGACATTGACCCGCAGGGTAACTCTACAAGCGGACTCGGAATAAATAAAAGAGATGTAAAATTTTCATCCTATGACAACATAATAGGCGGTACACCCGCTTCGCAGACGATTGTTCACTCCCCTTTCAAAAACGTTGACGTTATCCCATCAACGATGGATCTTGCCGGCGCAGAGCTTGAACTTGTTGACGTTGAAAGAAGAGAAGCAAAGCTTCGTACCTGCCTTGCACTCGTAAAGGCACAGTACGATTATATTTTCCTTGACTGCCCGCCGTCGCTGGGTCTGATTACACTCAACGGTCTTTGTGCGGCAGATACCCTGCTGGTACCCATCCAGTGCGAATACTACGCACTTGAGGGTCTGTCACAGCTTATCTCAACAGTAAGAAATATCAAGCGCCTTTACAATCCTTTAATCGATATTGAGGGCGTACTGCTTACAATGTATGACGGCAGACTCAACCTAACACAGCAGGTTGTTGAGGAAGTAAAGAAATTCTTCCCCAAAAAGGTTTTTTCAACTGTTATTCCCCGTACGGTCAGGCTTTCGGAAGCACCGAGCTTTGGTCAGCCCGTAATGTATTACGACCGTGCTTCCAAGGGCACACTTGCCTATGATTCCCTTGCAGATGAGCTTATTCAGAAGAATACATAAATTTTAAGGAGGATAAAGACTATGGCACCAAAAAAAGGCGGACTCGGAAGAGGACTTGATGCACTTCTTGTAGATAACTCAATTGAAAACATTTCAGCATCCTCCGCAGTCAAACTCAAGCTCAACGAAATTGAGCCCAACAAAAACCAGCCCAGAAAGAATTTTGACGATGAGGCACTTGCCGAATTAAGTTCAAGCATACTTAAGCACGGCGTTATTCAGCCGCTTCTCGTTCGTCCCCTGCCCGGCGGTAATTACCAGCTTGTCGCAGGTGAAAGACGCTGGAGAGCATCACGTATGGCAGGTCTTACGGAAGTACCTGTTGTTATAAGAGAACTGAGCGACGAGGATGCCGCCGCACTTGCACTTATCGAAAACCTGCAGAGAGAAGACCTTGACCCGATTGAAGAGGCAGAGGGCTACAAGTACCTTATGGATAACTATGCTCTCACACAGGAGGAAGCCGCACAGCGTGTGGGCAAATCACGCTCTGCTGTTGCTAATCTTATGCGTCTGCTTGCTCTTCCGGCAGACGTACTTGCACTCGTGAGCGAAAAGAAGCTTTCCGCAGGTCATGCAAGAACGCTTCTTCCGCTTGAGGATGCCGCACTTATAAAGCAGTTTGCCGATGAAATAATTGCCAAGGGCTATTCGGTAAGAGAAACCGAAAAACTTGTAAAGGACTTCTTAAAGCCCAAAAAGGCACCCAAGGCGGCACCCGAAAAGGACAAGTACATCACAGAAGTTGAGCTTTCGCTCTGCGAAACACTTGCCCGTAAGGTAAGCGTAAATGCCAAGGGTAAGGGCGGCACAATTACCATAGAATACTTTGACAGCGATGACCTTAGAAAGCTTGCAAAAATATTTGAGGAATAATTAATGGCACTTGACGGATTAACCCTGCATTTTATTAAAGAAGAAATAGCCGCGGCGGCTGTAGGCTGTCGTGTTGAAAAGGTGCATCAGCCCTCGAGAGAGGAGCTGGTGCTCGTTCTGCGCGGCAGAAACGGCGCACACAAGCTGCTTATCAGCGCAAGAGCAAACTCACCTAAAATTCACTTCACTAACTTTCCGCCCGAAAACCCTGCAAAGCCGCCTATGCTTTGTATGCTGCTGCGAAAGCACCTCACCTCTGCCCTGCTGACCAATGTTCGTCAGGAGGGGCTTGAAAGAGTGCTTTTTCTTGATTTTGACGCTACAAATGAAATCGGCGAGCCTGTAAAATTCACACTCTGCACCGAGATTATGGCACAGTACAGCAACATAATTCTCATAAACGAGCAGGGCAATATTTTAGATGCGGTAAAGCGTGTTGACAGCGAAACCTCATCCCTGCGGCAAATTCTGCCCGGTATGCTTTACAAATTACCGCCCAAGCAGAATAAACCCGATTTGTTTGATACTACAGGCGCCGAAATTGCACGCAACGCCGCTGAAGCCGAAAACAAGGCTGCTTCCTCCGCAATTCTTTCAAACGTACAAGGTTTGTCACCCATAGTATGCCGCGAAATTGTAAGCCGCAGCATAGGCGAAGACAAGCGGACAGAATTTCTGACCGATGATGAAATTACTAAAATCGGTGAAGAAACCGAAAAGCTTAAGACGGTTGAGCCGTACCCCTGTGCTGTTATTGAACAAAGCGGAAAGCCGCTCGACTTTTCGTTTATGAATATCACGCAGTACGGCGACAACGTAAAAATCAAACCGTTCAACTCTTTTTCCGAGCTGCTTGACGATTTTTATTTCGAAAAAGACAGACTCGAAAGAACAAAGCAGAATTCTTCCGAGCTGCAAAAACTGGTTGCAAACCTCATACAGCGTACAGCAAGAAAGCTTGATTTACAGAGAAAAGAGCTGGAACAGTGTGCTGACAGAGAACAGCTTAAAA
Source organism: Acutalibacteraceae bacterium (assembly GCA_045654045.1). Taxonomy (GTDB): domain Bacteria; phylum Bacillota; class Clostridia; order Oscillospirales; family Acutalibacteraceae; genus UBA8612. Next base: position 4,341 of record JAZOMP010000020.1, on the reverse strand, counting down.
TCAACGCAGAGCTCATTGCCGCAAACCTTTATCAGCTTCAGAAAGGCGCACCGTTTTACGAGGTTTACAACTACTACACTAACGAAAACATAAGAATAAACGCCAACCCTGCGCTGACACCCAACGAAAACTCACAGAAATATTACAAGGAATACCGCAAGGCAAAAACGGCTGAGCAGATGCTCACCACGCTTATTGCAAACGGCGAAGAAGAACTCAGCTACCTTGACACGGTTGCGGACGCACTTTCCCGTGCGGAAACTACGGCGCAGATAGCCGAAATCAGGCAGGAGCTTTCACACACGGGCTATATCAAGAACAAGTTGAAGCCCGGAACAAAAGCACCCAAGCCCCTTGCGCCGATGGAATATGAATCGAGTGACGGTTTTACGATACTAGTCGGCAGAAACAACGAGCAGAATGATCGCCTTTCACTCAAAACAGCCTCCAAGAACGATATATGGCTGCACACTCAGAAATTTCCCGGCTCGCATACGGTTATAATCACCGAGGGACAGGAAGTGCCCGAAGAAACGCTCATAGAAGCGGCAATCATAGCCGCCTACCACAGCAGGGCAAGACTGTCCTCCGGCGTACCCGTTGACTACACACAGGTAAGAAACCTCAAAAAACCACAGGGAGCAAAGCCCGGCAAGGTAATTTACCACGTTTACAACACGCTATATGTAACACCGGACAGAGACCTGGTAAACAAGCTCGCAAAATAAATTAAGCCAACACAAAACTTTTTACGTTTCGTGTTGGCTTTTATCTTTTTAAAGTTATTGCATTAAAGTTGCGTAGGCTGACTGCAGCTGCGGGTCTTTTTCTATACCCTCAAGACTCTTTGCAAGTGTGCCGTCAAGCCCCATTTCGACAGTATAAGTCGGCTCAATTCCGTTGCCGTTGCAATATTCTGCGCCGGAGTAGGAAATAACCTTTGCTACGGTGAGTGAAATTGCACTGCCGTCTTCAAGAGTGTAAATTTCCTGCATAGTCATCTGACCCGAGGTTTTTGTGCCGATAAGGCTTGCCTTTGAAAAATCCTTAAGCTGTGCGGCAAGAAGCTCCGCACCGCCCGAGGTGCTTTCGTCAACAAGCACCATCATACCCTTGGGGAAGGTTATTGCCGAAGCATCCGAAGTGAAGTTTTTGTAAACGCTGCCGTCACGCTTTACCGCGCTGGCAATTGCACCTGCAGATTCAGCACCGCTGGGAAGAATAAGGTCTGCCACTGCAGCGGCGTATTCCATAGTTCCGTCCTTACAGCCGCGAAGGTCAATAATAAGTGCCGTTACGCCCTGAGAGTTGAGTGCATCAATTTCTGCCGAAAACTGCTCCGCCGTATTGGCAAAGAAGCCGTTGATTCGAACATATCCGACATTACCGACAAGTGAAGACGTAACTGTCTTGGTGTAACCTCTCATAACGGTAACCGTTTTCTGTGCTCCGTCGCGCTCGTAGGTTACTGTTACAGAATCGAAGCGTCTGCCTATACGAAGTGAATCAATAACGCCCGAAGCGTTCATAATGTTTACTTCAACGTCGTCAACCTTAATTATTGCATCACCCTTTTTAAGCTCTGCATTTTCTGCGGAAGAGCCTGCATAGACCTCGGTTATTACGACCTTGCCCTTGTCTGCGCTGTACTCAGCCTCAATACCGATACCGCCTTCGCCCTTGAGCTTACGGGTGTATTCGATATATTCCTGTGCAGTCATATAAAAACTTCCCGAATCGGAAAGACCCTTCATATAGCCGCTTGCACTCTGTGAAAAAAGCGAATCGTCATCAAACTCGCCGTAGTAGTTGGTACGGACAAAGTTGTCTATTGCAGAAATACCTTCGTAAAGCTCAAAGCGGTTGGAAAGCTTTGAAATCAGCCCATTGTAGATATTCTGCGAAACAGTCATTGTAAGAGCAAAGGTAGCTGTTATACTCAGCAGAATAAGGGCAACGGTAAGCCCGAGTGAAATTTTCTTATTCATTTGCCGTTTCACCGGCCTTTCTGATTAATTAGCCCGGAAGCTTGACGTAGCCGCTCATCGGGTTGACCGTAGCACCGTCAACACGCACTTCAAAGTGAAGATGCGGACCCGTTGAATAACCGGTTGTACCGACCTTGCCTATGGGCTGACCCTGCTGAACCTTATCGCCGACGGAAACACTCATAGAGCCGTCCTGCATATGGGCGTAACAAGATGAAATACCCTTGCCGTGGTCAATAATTACAAAATTGCCGTAAGCTTTGTGCTTTGCGGCGTAGATAACCTCACCGTCCTTGACTGCGTAAACGGTTTTTCCGTCAATGCCTGCGGCACAGAAGTCTGTACCGGTATGAAGCTTGTATTCGCCCGTTGTCGGATGAGTACGCATACCGTAGGGCGAAGAAATATAAACACCGCTGCACTTGAGCGGGAATATCATACCGCTCTGGAATACGGTTTCCGTACCGTCAAGGTAGGGGTTGTCCTTACTGTCAGAGCCGTTTTCTTCGGTGGTATCCTCACCGTCAGGCTCGGTTGATTCTTCATCCTTATCCGCTGTAGAAGAACCTGCATTCTTAATGAATTCTTCCATCTGCGCGGACAGGGCAATAAGCTCGTCCTCCTGCTTACTGATAAGAGCCTTGTACTCGTCACTCTCTTTATCAAGTGCGTCAAGTTCCTGCTTTTCTTTTTCCATTTCAGCCTTGAGCTCTTCACGCTTGTCCTTGAGCTTGTCGCTCGTTTCCTGAATTTCATCCTTGCGTGTTTCAAGGGACTGCGTCTTTGAACTCAGGTCAGTCTTCTTGTTTTCCTGCGCAGTAATACTGTCCGTAAGAATTGTTTCAAGCTCTTCCAGCTCGGAAACTTCGCTTGCAAGGGTAGCCATAAGGTCATTGTCGTGCTGTGCAACTCTGACTAAAAGCTCCGTTCTTGTAAGGAGAGTTGAGAAATCTTCCGATGTGAGCAGGAATTCGAGCGTTGAGCCGCTACCTGCCATATACATTGCACGGATACGCTGCTTGAGCAGCTCATAGGTTACGTCAAGCTCCTCCTGCTTTTCGGAGATAGCAGCATCCGTCTGCTCAATCTGCGTTGTAAGAGAGCCGAGCTGCTTTGTGATAAGCTTAATCTGGCTTTCGGTATTGTTCTGCTCATTGAGAAGCGCCTGATAGCGCATTGTAAGCAGGTCAACCTCATTCTGTGTACTGCTTATCTGATTACCAAGGCCATCGACTACCTTTTCCTGCTCGTCAAGGCTTTCCTGTACTTTGTCGAGCTTTTCCTGGTTTTTCTCCATTTCCTGCTCAAGCTTTTCGTACTGGCTTTCAAGTTCCTGATAAGCTTCGTCCGTTGCGTTTTCTTCCGTTGTCTGTTCTTTTTCCTTTTGCGAGGTCCCCCCGTCTGCCTGTCCTGTGCTGCCTTCTCCCGTAGCCATAGCGGGGAAGTTAAAGCAGCAGACCAATGCGACAAAAAGCGCAAGAGCCTTCAGCAGACAGCGGCGAAGCTTACTCGCTGACATTGTCGCTGTCATAATCCTGCTCCTTAAGATATTTATTCATTGAAACGATACTGCCGATGGCACCCGTTACCACGCCTACCGAAATAAAGGCGACAAGCATCATCAGCGCATAATCCGCAAACGGTGCAGGCTTTGACGAAAGAATGGACAGCATATCACCCATTGCGCTTGCGCCTGCCTGGTAAATACCGAATACTATCCCAAGCGAAACCAGACCCGAAATAATGCCGAGGACTATACCCTCAACCATAAAGGGCCAGCGGATAAACCACTTGGTTGCACCGACAGATTTCATAATTCTGATTTCAAGGCGGCGGTTATACATCGTCACCCTGACCGTGTTTGAAATAATGAAGAGAGAAACAACAAGAAGCATCAGAATAACCGCAATGCTGATATAACCGACGGTTGTTTTGATATTTGTAAGCTGTCTTGCAAAGTCTCTGTTGTGGCGAAGCTGAATGATATTGTCAAGCCCTTCAAGCTTTGTAACCGTATCATCGTAAAGCTCCATATTCTCAAGCGTTACTTCGTAAGCATCGGGCAGAAGCTCGGACTCCATACCCTCGAAAAGGGCTGCTGCCGTGCCGATGGACTCCATAACCTCGGGGAAGGCTTCCTCCTTAGGAATAAAGGTCTTTGCCTTTACATTGCCTATTGCGTCGATTTCGGCGCCCATTGCGGCAATTTCCTCGTCCGTTGCATCATCCTCGATATAAACCATAATTACATTCTGCTGTGAAATATCGCCGAGGGTGTTATTGATGTTTACAAAGAGCATAAGCGCAACACCAACCATAACAAGGCACGACATCAGCACCGCAACGGGTGCAA
>JAZOMP010000019.1:0-7681 GCA_045654045.1 Acutalibacteraceae bacterium | reverse complement strand
AATTGATTTATAACGATTTGGAGTGATGCGCAGATGAAATACAATATGCTCAAGCAGACACTTATCAGAGGAAACGTAACCGACAAAACCTTTACTGAATACAAAGAAGAAATAAACGGTTTACCCGAAAGTGAGCGTTGTCAACAGCTTTACACAACTGCTGTACAAATGAAGCCGCAGCACTATTTACAGGCAATTGAGCTTATTGACATTGCCCTGCCCTTAAGTAACGGCTGGGTTGACGATATGCGCTGTCACCACAATAAAGGTGCAATTTACGAAAGAGCAGAAAACTGGTTTGAGGCACATTACGAATATAATAAAGCACTTGAAGCGATACCAGATGACATAAAAAAGCCTACACATATTGCCAGCTGTTCTGTACACCTTATGCGTGCGTGGCTTCATTGCGACGGATTTGAATACAGTGAGGATTTGCAGGTATATTACGACAACGCCACGGCACTCGGCGATACAATTTTCCAATGCGTACCGGATATGTTTTATAAAAAAATTGCGGAAGTGATTATTTTCACCAATAACGGTGATTTGCAGGCGGCTGAAAAAGCACGCACCGAAGCGCTGAATATACTCAACCCGAAGTTTGACGGTCTGCTTGCAAAAATCAGGATGAGAGATTATACAGAGATGGTTGTTTGCGCCACAAAGGAAGCAATTGATTTTCTTAACAAATAAACATTTCAGCCTCTTGTACAAGTATACAGGAGGCTGATTTTTAATGATATTGAATTAGTGATACTTAGGCATCCAGTCACCGTGGACTTCGATGAGCTCGTCAACCATCTTGACGATATCGTCAATGCTGAGTTCTGAGCCTGTGTGCGGGTCAAGCATTGCAGCCTGGTAGATGTGTTCCTTCTTCTTTGTAACTGCAGCTTCAATTGTGAGAAGCTGAACGTTGATATTTGTCATATTCATTGCGGCAAGCTGAACGGGAAGCCTGCCTACGTGACAGGGTGTTACGCCGCTTGCATCGACAAGACAGGGTACCTCAACACAGGCATCTGTGGGAAGGTTGTCAATAAGACCGGTATTAAGAACGTTACCGCCGATTTTATACGGGTTGTTGGTAACCATAGCCTCCATAATGCAAGAAGCATATTCCTGTGAGCGAGTGTGAGTAATCTGACCGTTATTGAAAAGCTCTTCCTTTTCCTTTGCCCAACGTTCAATCTGATTGATACAACGTCTGGGATATTCATCAAGCGGAATATTATAATCAGCAATGAGATTCGGATATTTGTCCTTTATGTAGAACATATTGTACTCGGAGTTGTGCTCACTGGACTCTGTGCAGTAATAGCCGAGACGTTTTATATAATCGAAGCGAACCATATCGCCGTGCTTCTTTTCAGGGTCTGTGGTTGCAAGGGCAGCGGCATTCATTTCAGCGGCTCTGCGTTTAATTTCAGGATAGAGGTCGTTACCGTCCTTATCGTGAATTTCAAGAAGCCATGCCATATGGTTGATACCAGCAATAAGATCATATCTGCCTTCCACCTTATCTTCCATACCTAATTTATTGAGCAAATCCCTTGAACAGCCCTGAACGGAGTGGCAAAGACCGACGGTCTTGATACCGGTATATCTCTGCATATAGCCCGAAAGAATGGCCATGGGATTGGTGTAGTTGAGGAACCATGCATCAGGACAGACTTCCTGCATATCCCTTGCAAAATCTTCAAGAACCGGAATTGTGCGAAGACCGCGCATAATTCCACCGATACCGAGTGTGTCGGCAATAGTCTGACGAAGGCCGTATTTCTTCGGGATTTCAAAGTCTGTTATAGTACAGGGGTCGTAGAGACCGACCTGAATAGCGTTTACAACAAAGTTTGCGCCACGGAGTGCTTCTTTGCGGTTTTCAACACCAAGATAAGCCTTGATTTTAGCCTTGCCACCGTTTACGTTTTTGTTAAGTGCATTAATGATAAGCTCAGAATCCTCAAGACGCTGTTTGTCGATATCGTAAAGTGCGATTTCTGCCTCACAAAGTGCAGGAGTACACATACAGTCACCAAGAACGTTTCTTGCAAATACGGTACTGCCGGCACCCATAAAGGTAATTTTCATAAAATCAGTCTCCTTTATTATTTATGTTTCGGTTTTTTATGCCGTTGGTTACTCAAGAGTTGTCTGTTCCTCAGTTGTCTGCTCTTCGATAGGTTGATCCATAGGCGGTTCTTCAACAGACGGCTGTTCAACAAGAGGAATTGTATATTCATACGCTGTGTACCAGACGTTACTGGAGTAGCTTCTGCCACGGATAACAACCTCGTCCTCATAAACCTCGAAAACAAAGCCCGTGCCGCTCATAATCTGTCCTCTGGGTGAAAAATACATATAACTGGGCAGGTTGACAGATGTAATGCTGCCGTGGGTTTCAACGCTGTTGTAGCCAAGGTAAGACGGTGTGATTGCGTTTCCGAAGCCGTTGTGGATATGACCACTGATATAGAATACGTTATTATATTTCTGCAGAATTTCATTAACTGCATCGGACTGCTCGCCTATACCGCCAGTCATATCGTCATAATCGTCATCGCCCCATGTTACGGGCAGACCGTGGGTCTGATTAATCGGCTGGTGGAAAACGATAAATATAGGCAGATTATCCTGTGCAGCAAGTGCCATTTCGGCTTCAAGCCAATCAAGCTGTGCCTGACTTACATCGGCGGCAACGTGGTCAGCCTCACTGCCCAGAACAATGAAAGTATATCCATTTACCTTGGTTGAGTAATATACGTTTTCTATATCTCTGTCTGCAATTTTCTTATTATATTCGATGAAAAGCTGTTTAGAGATATCGTAGGAATCATTACCCTGTTCATCTACACCCCAAGTATCGTGATTACCGAGAGAAAGAATGATATTTTTTGCCGGAGTGTAATCATCAAAAGCCTTTTCAACGTTCTGCCAGTCCTCGGGATAAGCGTGGTCGGTAATATCGCCTGCGTGAACAAGTGCATCCAGCTCATAGTCGGCAGACTGCATATCGTTAAGACCGAGCTGAGTCATAAATACCCTACCCTGTGAAGAATTGAAATGAGTGTCGGACATTGTTGCAAAATAAAGTTTGACGTTTTCTTCGTCCTTCGGAGCAAATGGAGCGGAAATATTACCCGCAACAGGGAAAGAAATTATGGTACAAAGTGCCATAAAAAAGGCAGAAATTGCCCTGAAGATAGTTACAAGCATAACATCACCTACAAATAAAACTTTTTGGTTTAATTATACAATTTTTACATATAAAGTCAATGAATTTAAATAACATTTTACAATAATATTATTGATATAGAACTTTAGAAAGAACGAAGCAAGTCCAGAGTGCAATTACAAAAAGGCCTTCCGCAGGTATGGCAAGTTTTGTATAAGGACATTTCCAGCCCTTGTCGACACAAAGAAAAATTGAACGCGTGACAAATACTGTTGTTGCAAAAAAGAGACCGCCTGCAAGAGAATAAACGGGTGTTTCAAGCGCTATAGTAAGGTAGAGCAAAAAAGCACCGAGCGCAAAAGAAATACCGCCATAGTAAACACGGATTTCAGTTTTGCCGGCATTATCAACGGGTTTGACAGAAAACTTTTCGGCGTTTTTAATCGGAGATGTTACAAACACAACTGCCATACCGAAAAAATAGCACACAAGACCTATTACTGCAACGGCCGCAGGAATATTCGACATCAAAATTTCTTTCATAACATATAATACCTCCTATTATTTATATTCACATAATACTATCGTTTTCTCCTTTTATCAACATTTATTTTAAATTTGATACTTTTCTGAAATCACAATAAAACTCCTCTTTATTCAAGAGGAGTTCTGAATTTACAGTGCTTTATTCAGTTTCTTTGTTGTGCTTCTGACTACAAGATAAACCGTGATGTAAACCACTGCATATACCACAGCGAAAATACCCGTAAAAATGAGCAGCACCTTCGGCTCAAAGGGTATCCAGCTATTAACAATATAGCAAAGTGAATACAAAATATAGAGTGTGAGAAAATGCACGCCTATGCTTTTTAAGATGGGCCAATGCTCAATCTGATTGAACACAGTTGCGCCTGCCTGAACAAAGGCGAGGATATAACTTGAAAAGACTGCAATAAGAAGCTGTGAAGCGGACAGGCTGACCGTATCAAAAAACGAAATGACAAACAGCACTATCGCCACAACGATCGGGCCGAATCCGCCAAACAACAGTCCTCTTAAGAAAAAATCCTTTACATACTTATTCATAAACCGAATCTCCTTTTTACTTTTGATAATTCACGCCTTGAAATATAATCTTCAAAGCCGTTGCCGAGGATAATTTTAATTGCACCGCCGACCGAGGCTTCAAACTTTTTAACGGTGTTTACGTTAACGATACAGCCCTGGTTGATTTTTATAAAATCTTCGTCAAGAATTTCTTCAAGTGCATAAAGCCTATAACGCACGGTATATTTATCTTTACCTACAAGAGCACACACCTTACCCGAATCGGTATAAAAACAGTCAACATCTTTTACGGCTATACGCAGCACTTCATCCTCTGTATAAGCTGTAAGCTGATGAATTTTCGTATTAACCAGCTTTTCCACACTTTCTACAAGCGAGTTTCTTTCGTGTACGGTAAGCACAAGCGATTCTTCGGCGGTTTCATCGATTATCAGTTTATATTCCATCGGCTATCCCCTCCTTTCGGTTATGAGTATAGCATTTGTATTTTGTCCTGTCATAAATTTTCACTGTTCGGTATAAATAAAAAAATATCCGGTAAAAAACAAAGGCTTCTGCGATTAAACAGAAGCCCTTGGGTTTATGTAAGTATTCGATTAATACTTGAAGTTCTTGTAGAAGACGTGTGCAGAACCTGTAGCGTTACCGCCGCCTGCTGTATCGATAACTACGTTGATATCGTATTCAACTGTAAGGCCTACAAGGTTGCCTGTTGTGGTATCGATAACTGCCTTAACCTTTGCGTTCTTGTAGCTCTCGCTGACCTTTGCGCCGCCAAGAATATCATCGATTGCATCGTAGATAACGATAGCTGTCTTGTGGTCGAAATAGCTCTTATCGCCGTCGCCGACACAGATACCGCACTTGTCAATGGGAGAGTTGTTGGACTTGGAATTCTTATCAGCATAGCTCTTGCCGCCCTTGACGCTCATTACGATTGTGTACTGAGTGCCGTTTTCTGTGCAGGTAGCATCAGTTACATCAGCAGCTGAAAGTGTGCTCTTGCGAAGGTACTGGTGAGGAAGGTCTGCTTCCCACTGACCCTTGGTTACGTCCATTGTGTACTTGTTTTCTGCGCCGATGCCCATAAACTTATACATAACGTCGCCAAATGTCTTGAGAAGGATACCTGCATTAAGCTTTTCATTGTCAACGTAACGAAGCTTGTTAAAGCCAACCTTTGCAGCTACAGCCTTATTTACTGCAGTATTGTAGTAAGAAATAATTTCGTCCTTGGAAACAGGCATAACAGGAGCTGTTGTTTCTTCAGCCGATGTTGATTCGTCAGCAGCTGTTGACTCTTCTGCTGCTGTTGACTCTTCGCCTTCAGCAGCTGATGCTTCTTCGGAAACAGCTTCTGTAGCTGCTTCTGTAGCGTTTGCATCGAGTGTTTCGTCGGCAAGTGTGGTTGTTTCGTCGATTACGGGGTCGGGCTCTTTCTCACCGCAGGCAGCAAAGCTAAGGAGCATTGCAGCGGCAAGAAGAAGTGCAAGAAGTTTTTTCATACGGGGAATTCTCCTTTCATATTTAATGCCTTTAAAGGCATTGTTTACTAAATTATTTATCGATATATTTATCGACGTTTTTGCTGTGTTCTTTCCACGTTACGGCATAGTGATAATTCATATCCTTATCCGTAAGGAAAAAGTAATAGTCTGTATCCTCTGGATAAAGAGCAGCTTCTATAGCGTTTCTGCCGACGTTGGTTATAGGTCCGGCAGGCAAGCCTACACGCTTATAGGCGTTATAAAGTTCTGAATATTTTGATGAATCCTCAACGTAAGGCTCTACCGAATTGCGAAGGTAGAAAATCGTTACGTCACACTCAAGCTTACCATAGGCTGAATCGAGCCTGTTGTGAAGTACTGAGGAAACCTTTTTCATTTCGGGATCAAGCGCTTCCTCCTGAATAATTGAAGCTATACGGATTACCTCATCAATTGTATAGCCTAATTCTGCCGCACGGTCAAAGTCCGCCTGAGTGAGCTTATTTTCAAAATTATCAAGGAATTTCTTTAAAACCGCCTGCGGATTCATATTAAAATAGAATTCATATGTATCGGGGAAAATATATCCCTCTAACAGAAACGGTCTTTCTTCGGGGTTTTCTATACCCTCGATGAAATAATAATCGCCTTCGGGAGCATTGACAGCCTCCATAAACCCTGCCGCAGAGCAGACACCGTTTTGTTCTAACAGAGTGGCAATTTCGCTTACCGTTGACCCTTCGGGAAACATAACCCTGACTGTCGGAATAGCGGTTGTGGTCGGGCGAAGCTCTTCTTTTATCTTTTCGGCAGAACAACCAAAGAGAGAAAAGACAGAAATCAACGCAAGAATTATCGATAAAGTCCTTTTCATTAATATCCTCCGTCAAACACTTCAATTATTATACAACAGATTTAAGGATATTGCAAGTGTTGACAAAAATAATAATATTGTTTTATAATTTATATATATTATACATCCGGGTCTGTAGCTCAGCTGGGAGAGCGTTCGGTTCGCATCCGAAAGGTCGAGAGTTCAAATCTCTTCAGATCCACCAAGCAAAAGCGTGATTTGTCTTCCGGACTAATCATGCTTTTTGAATGATGTCAGCCTTTCTCAAAGCAATTGTTGCTTCACCAACATAGAGGTAAACAGATGAAAAAGTTATCATTTATTTTCACTATAATTGCCGTATTACTGTCGGATATTATGTGTTTTGTTGTTGCTTACAACTATCGTGATATGCTCTGCGCTATCGAGCACGCAGGATTCAGCGCACCCGCTTCATTAGCTTTTATTTACGCAGTGCCATTTTTAATCGGTATTGCAGTTTGCATTGTTTTATCAATAATATTTTACAAGAAATCAAAATAAGAAGTTATCAATTTAAAAGCTCTCCTGTTCGCCCAAGAACAAGAGAGCTTTAATTTTTATAAATTACTTACCGTTGACAATATCGTTTACCATATCGGGATAGTCAGACATAATGCAGTCCGCACCGTTATTGGTGAGGTATTCAACGGCTTCGGCGTCGTTAATAGTCCAGTACTGTGCGGCAATGTTGTACTTATGAGCGTAGTTGATGCACTGCTTTGTACCAAGGTTGATAAGACCGTCGGCTGCACTGCTGCCGTAGGGAATCTGGAGAGCAACGTAGGTTGGATTAACGTCGTTAAGATCCCAATCCATACGTGCATAAACGTAGAACTGGAGAACTTCGATAACGCCTGCAGAACGGGGCATATCGGGATATTTGTTTTCCATATAGTAGGAAACCTCAAGCTTGGAGGAAGCCCAGATTGCTCTGTCCTCTATCCCCTTTTCGTGTACAATCTCGTACAGCTTATCTGCTGCCTCAAAGCCCTGGGTGCCCTTGCTCTTGATTTCGATAATATAGCGGAACTCTCTGCCCTCATCGTTGCCTTCGATAAGGTCAATAACCTTTTC
>JAZOMP010000018.1:0-4024 GCA_045654045.1 Acutalibacteraceae bacterium | reverse complement strand
GGATTTTACGTTTTTGAAGGCGGAAAGCTGTTCGCGGATATATTCACCGTTAGCCTTGACAGTTGCAAGGAAATCGGGGTTGTTGACCTTGTTGAGCACGTAGCTTGCGCCTGCGCAGACTATGGGGTTGCCGCCGAAGGTTGAACCGTGGCTGCCGGCACCCATTGTTGTGCCAAGCTCCTGAGTGCAAAGGCAGGCGCCGATGGGAAGACCGCCGCCAAGGCCCTTTGCAAGTGTTACTATGTCGGGCTTGATAGCGTAGTTCTCGAATGCAAGCAGAGTACCCGTTCTGCCGATACCCGTCTGTACTTCGTCAATTATAACAAGGATGTCCTTTTCCTTTGCGAGGGCGCAGACAGCGTTTACAAAGTCCTTGTCAAGCGGTATAACACCGCCCTCACCCTGAATCATTTCCATCATAACGGCGCAGGTTTTATCACTCATTGCCGCCTTTACTGCTTCAAGCTCCTTTTCGCAGTAAACAAAGCCTTGCGGATAGGGGGCAAAGCAGGCGGGATGGAGTGCATCCTGACCTGTTGCGGTGAGAGTGTTCATAGTTCTGCCGTGGAAGGAGCTGTTGAGTGAAATTATCTCGTATCTGCCCTCGCCGTATTTATCATAGCTGTATTTACGGGCAAGCTTTATAGCACACTCGTTTGCTTCTGCACCGGAATTTCCGAGGAAAGCCTTGTCAAAACCCGTTGCCTTGGTGAGCTCGTTTGTCAGCTTTGCAGTCGGCTCGCAGTAGTAAAGGTTGCTGATGTGGCTGAGTGTGTGCGCCTGAGCGCTTACAGCCTCTGCCCAGCCTTCGTCTGCATAGCCGAGGCAGTTAACACCTATGCCGGAAGTGAAATCAATATATTCCTTGCCGTCAAAATCTTTTGCAACTGCACCCTTGCCGCTTGCTATTGCAAGCTCATAACGGCCGTAGGTGGGCATTGCGGAGGAATTGTTTATTTCTTTAATCTGTTCAAAATTCATTTTATTTGCCTCTTTATCTGAACATTGTGCCTATACCTTCATCGGTAAGAAGCTCGATGAGTATGGAGTGCTCAATTCTGCCGTCCATAATAATTGCGTGCTTTACGCCTCTGCGTACTGCCTCTACACAGCAGTCAACCTTGGGAATCATACCACCCTTGATTATATCCTGCTTCTTGAGTGCGGGTACTTCGCTGACGTTGAGCTCTTTGATAAGTGTGCTCTCGTCGTCCTTATCCTTGAGAAGGCCGGAAATATCGGTCATAAGAATAAGGTTTTCGGAGCCGAGTACAGCCGCAATACGGCTAGCTGCAAGGTCTGCGTTTATGTTGAAAGCGTGGTCACCGCCTGCAACTGTTGAAATAACGGGAATGTAGCCTGCGTTGAGCACGTCGAGCACGGGCTGGATGTTGATGTCGGTAATATCGCCTACGTAGCCTAAATCCTTATCACGGTGCTTTACTGCGGTAATCATACCGCCGTCTATACCGCAAAGACCGATAGCCTTGCCGCCCTTCTGCTCAAGAAGAGCTACGAGGTCCTTGTTAACCTTGCCTGCAAGCACCATCTGTACAATTTCCATTGTTTCTTCGTCGGTGTAGCGGAGTCCGTCAACGAATTTGCTTTCTTTATTAATCTTTTTAAGCATATCGTTGATTTCAGGGCCGCCGCCGTGGACAAGCACAACCTTGATTCCGACAAGCGAGAGGAGAACGATATCCTCCATAACTGCCTGCTTTAAATCCTCGTTAATCATAGCGTTACCGCCGTATTTGATAACGATAATTTTATTGTAGTATTTCTGGATGTAGGGGAGTGCCTGAACCAGAATCTGTGAACGGTCAAAATTTGAAATTTCCATAGTTGAACCTCTTATGAGCGGTAATCGCCGTTTATCTTAACGTAATCGTAGGTAAGGTCACAGCCCCATGCGGTAGCTTCAGCCTTACCGTCGGAAAGTGTGATGTCTATTGTGATTTCGTTTTCAAGAAGTATTGTTTTTGCAATATCTTCGTCAAACTCAATGCCTGCACCGTCACGGCATACGGCAATTGAGCCCTTGCAGCTTACAAAGTCAACGTCAACGCCGTTGATGTTAAGTTCTGCACCCGAATATCCGATAGCACAGAGCACTCTGCCCCAGTTTGCGTCTGCGCCGAACATTGCGGCCTTGAGAAGGGAAGAGTTGATAACGGACTTTGCAACCGTCTTTGCTGTTGCGATATCCTTTGCACCGTGTACGTAAGCCTCGACAAGCTTTGTTGCGCCTTCGCCGTCACGTGCAATTTCACGGGAGAGGTAACGCAGTGCCTCGAAAAGAGCCGCTTTGAAGGTGTCAAAATCCGCACCGTCTGCGGCAATTTCACTGTTGCCTGCAAGGCCTGAAGCGAGGATAGCGCACATATCGTTTGTTGAAGTGTCGCCGTCAACGGATACCATATTGAAGGTGTCGCAGACGACGGCATTAAGTGCCTTTTTGAGCATCTGGGCGCTTACGGCAGCATCGGTTGTAAGGAAGCAGAGCATTGTTGCCATGTTGGGCATAATCATACCGCTGCCCTTTGCCATACCGCCTATGTAACAGACCTTACCGTCAAGCTCAAACTTAACGCAGACCTGTTTTTCGTGTGTGTCGGTGGTCATAATTGCGATTGCGGCCTTCTCACCGCCGTCACGGCTTAAGCCTTCCTTGAGTACGTCGATATGGCTTGCAATCGGCTCAATATTGATGGAGGGACCGATAACACCTGTTGAAGCAACGACAACGTCTTTTGCGTCAATGCCGAGTGCGCCTGCGGCAAGAGCGCACATAGCCTCTGCCTTTTCAATGCCGTCTGCGGCGCAGGTGTTGGCTATACCAGAGTTGCAGATAATAGCCTGGGCAACGCCGTTTTCAAGGTTTGCTGCTGTAACTCTGTTGGGGGCACCCTTTACAAGATTGCTTGTGTGCATTGCGGCAGCCGTGCAGGGCTTCTCGCAGTAAACAAGCGCAAGGTCGTGCTTGGATTTGTTCTTTCTTATACCGCAATGGACTGAGTTTGCAACAAAGCCGAGCGGTGTAGTAACTGTACCTTTGATAAATTCCATTTATATTTCTCCTTAAAATGCAGGGGGAATGAGGTCAAGACCTGTTTCTTCGGGCAGGGAGTAAAGCAGGTTCATATTCTGTACCGCCTGACCTGCCGCACCCTTGACCATATTGTCAATTGTTGAAACAACTATAAGAGTGTTCGTTCTTGCGTCAATATGAAGTGAAATATCGCACATATTTGTGAACTTGACGTTCCTTAAGTTAGCGGTCTGACCGTCCTTAAGTACACGGACAAACTGCTCGTTTTCGTATTTCTTTTCGTAGGCTTCTCTTACCTGCTCCTTGGTTACGCCTTCTTTAAGCTTAACGTACATTGTGGAAACGATACCTCTGTTTACCGGCAGAAGGTGGGGAACGAAGGTGACGTTGATTTTTTTGCCGCCTACCTTTGAAAGTGTCTGCTCAATTTCGGGTGTGTGGCGGTGTGCACCTACCTTATAAGGTGAGAAAGCCTCGTTGCAGTCGGGGTAGTGGGTTGTCTGTGTAAGACCTCTGCCGGCGCCCGTAACACCCGACTTGGAGTCGATGATTACGCTGTCGGTTTCGACAAGACCGTTTTCGATTGCGGGGCTCAGACCGAGTGCCGCCGAGGTGGGGTAGCAGCCGGGGTTTGCAATAATGTCAACACCCTTTGCTTTTTCTCTGAAAAGCTCGGGTATGCAGTAAACAGCCTTTTCGTGAATTTCGGGCTTGTCAAAGGGCTTATCGTACCACTCTGTGTACTCTTCCTCGCTTTCAAGGCGGAAGTCTGCGCCCAGGTCGATAAACTTTCTTCCCTTTTCGAGGCACTCTGCTGCCAGCGGCTCGGAAAGACCGTGAGGGAGGCAGGCGAAAACAACGTCTGCCATATCAACTGCTTCGCTCTGGTTTATGCAGACCTTGTCGCAAAGACCGAGGAAGGAGGGGTATATGTCGGAAAGCTTCTGACCCTCAAAGCTCTTGGAGCAAAGG
>JAZOMP010000017.1:0-9313 GCA_045654045.1 Acutalibacteraceae bacterium | reverse complement strand
AGCTTCGTCTGTGGATGCTGTGAGCAATAATTGAGTGCACTCTGAAAAGCGGCAAAATTATCTTCGTTTTCTTCAGAAAGTCCGAAATCAGCGGCATTGACCTCGTTCAATTTATCAGCTTTGGGTCGCTGAATATAAAATTTTGTTCCGTTTGCACCGTTTATTTCGTCTGCCGTTCTGTTTTCACTTAAATTGACGACTTCTTCAACAAACACATCTGATTCTGCGGGTAGTGTTGTCGATGAAATAAATAACAACAATATTGAAGCAATAAAAGAAACTATTTTCAGAAGCATCGAATCTTCCTTTCAAATTCTTATTTGTCGAAGTGATTATATCACACTCATATGTTAAAAACAACTGAACTTTTTACTCTCAAATGTAAGCTTCTAAATATATAGTGCAAAACCATCTGATTTGTGTTATTATGAACTGGGTGATAAAAAATGACAACAAACGAATACCTCAATCTGATAGATAAAGTAATTGAAAACGGAAAATATAAGGCTGATTGGAGCTCTCTGTCACAGCACAAAGTGCCCGAATGGTATATGCACGATAAAATAGGTGTATTCATTCATTGGGGTGTTTATTCTGTACCGGCTTTCGGTTGCGAGTGGTACTCAAGAGGAATGTATGAAAAGGGTACACGTGAATTTGAACATCATAGAAAAACATGGGGTGAACAAAAAGATTTCGGCTACAAAGATTTTATTCCGATGTTCAAAGGCGAAAAATTCAATGCTGTCGAATGGGTTACTCTTTTCAAAAAAGCAGGCATGAAATATGTTATGCCCGTTGCAGAGCATCACGACGGTTTTGCCATGTATGACACCCAGTTTAATCGCTGGAATGCGAAAGAAATGGGACCTTGCCGTGATGTTATCGGTGAACTGAAAAAAGAGTGCGTAAAACAGGGTCTGGAATTTTGTGCATCATCTCACCGTGCAGAGCATTATTTCTTTATGAATACCGGCAGACTTTGCGAAAGCGATGTAAATGATGAAAAATATTCCGATTTTTACGGTCCTGCCGTTTACTGCGAAGAATTTGACCCTGCAATAATCCATCAGACAACTGCCGATACTTATTCAACGGGAGCAAGTACGCAGTGGCTTGAAGACTGGCTTGTCCGCACCTGTGAATTGATTGATAAATATCAACCGTATGTTCTTTATTTTGATTGGTGGATTCACAACCATTCGTTCAAGCCTTATCTGAAAAAGCTTGCGGCATATTATTATAACCGAGCTGAAGAATGGGGCAAAGAGGTAACAATCAACTATAAGCACGAAGCTTTTCCGCCGAACGTAGCAACCTTTGATGTTGAGCGAGGTGCTCTTACAGGCATTTCACCGATTTACTGGCAAACAGATACGGCAATCGGCAAACATTCCTGGGGCTATCGCTCCGATAACGAATACAAGAGTGCAAGACAGGTTATCTGCGACCTTGTTGATATTGTCAGCAAAAACGGGAACCTGCTAATTAATATCGGTCCCAAAGCTGACGGTACGATTACAGTTGAAGAAACAGAAGTTCTCCTCACGATGGGCGAATGGCTTTCTGTTAACGGCGAAGGAATTTACGGAACAACGTTCTGGAAACAATTCGGCGAAGGCGAAGTCAATGCGGCTGACGGATTTTTCAAAGACAGCAATGAAAAGCAGTTCACAACGGAAGATTTCAGGTTTACATATAAAAACGGATATATTTATGCTTTTCAGATGAGACCTTCAAAAAATGTAAATATCAAAACTCTCAAAAAGCATATTCCTCTCGATTATCTTATCGAAAGCATTGAGCTTTTGGGCAGCAATGAAAAGATTGACTATTCAAGAGATGAAAATTCTCTTAAAATAGAATTTAAAGGCGAAATTAAAAATGATTTGCCGATTTGTTTCAAAATAAAAATCGGGTAATTTATATATTCTCCGTACACTTACACAATTACATATATGTATGTAAAAAACTTTACCGCATAATACAAAGAAAGGGAGCTGACAAAAAGTCAGCTCCCTTATAAATATTAGTTCGATAAATTGGTGTTTGTCATAATAAATCTATATTGATTTCACATTTTTAAGAACTTATTGCAACAAGGCGTCTGTAACGAACGGTTTCCATTCTTTTTTTGCATAGTCATAAGCGCCGAAGCCTGCGTTGTATTCCCAATAACTCCAGGCAAGATTGTGCTTTTTCATCAGCTTAACCGCTCCACTTAGAAATTGAGAAACCTCTTCTTCGCTAACCTGTTTCTCGTATACGCCGAATTCTCCGATGATAACCTTGATTCCTGTTTCCTTCTGATATTCTTCTGCAACTTTCAACTCCTGTTCAAAGTCGTTCAGCATATCTTTTGAAAACGGGATTTCAGCTTTGTATGAATCATCCATCCATTCGGCACCCTGATGTGTAAACCTCATAGGTTCATAATTGTGTACGTCCGCAACAATATGCTTAATATTCTCCATCTGGAAAGTCTTTCAGGAATTTGTTAATGGATGATTGATGTGGGTGGGTGTGGGTGATGCGTCTGGTCTCCCCTGTTTCATCTATGTACCAGACCTCACACTTGTACCTTCCATCTTTCAGCTTATACACCGTATGACTGCGAACTTTTACTATCATTACATTTCCTCCTTTTGAAATTTCAAAAAGAGTATGTAAGATTCGGATTTTAAAAAGTTTTTCTGAACAACGAAAAATGAGCCCTGATATCAATCAAGGCCCATTTAATCGGGTTTATTTAATTACGAATGAGAAAATGAGGTTAAACAGCTTGTTGATTAAATCAAATATAAATGTGAATATTGCTTCAATATTGATTTCATCGGCAGGCTGTTCGGGGGTTGTGGTGGTATCGGTTGTACCCTGCTGTGAATTGTCAATATCGGGTTCAACACTCATACCTGCAGACTGGTCAATGAGCATTACGTATTCGATGTAATCCGAATTTGTAGCAAGCTCTTCAAAAGGTTTAGTCTGGTCAACATCATTGAGCATCAGACCTGCACCGGTAAGCAAGTCAACATCCAGTTCGTCAATCGCACCATCGTGGTTACAGTCGGCAGCGGTCCATATTGCCTCGCCTACATCGTCCTTGCCAAGCATACCCTTGGCAATAAGATTTACAAGGAAAGCATCCTCGCCGTCGTACCAACCATCGCCGTTGACATCACCGTATATGATAACAGTATAGCTGTCAACAACAGCCCCGTTTCTGACGATATTGGTTATCGAGCCTGTTCCGATTTCGCCTGTGAGAGTATCGTACTCAAGCGAACAGCTACTGTCAGTAAGTTCAACATAGTCAGATATAGATTCGAGTCCGACATCCAAGCCGTAGATATATCCGTTTTCTGCATCAACAACCGTGTTTGTTGTAACATTACCGGTTATACCGACCACACGAACAATACAGTAATCTCTGTAACCGCCGTCAACAGTTGTTGCTGTAATTACAACACTACCTGCTTTTTTACCGGTAACGAGTCCGTTTTCGTCCACTGCGGCGATAGTTGAATCGGATGTTGTCCAAGTTACAGCTTTGTTTTGTGCATCACTCGGTGTGAATACTCCGTTAAGCTGTACTGTACCGTTTACCGCAATATATTCGTCGTGGCTTGTCAGTTCAAAGCCCTGTGCGGAATTGTCAACCGTAACAGTACAGGTTTTTGAATAGTTTCCGTCATCGGTTTCGACAATAATAACCGCCGTACCTGCTTTGTGTGCAGTAATAAGTCCGTTCTGGTCAACGGTAGCAACAGTTTCGTTTGTTGAAGCCCAAGTCACAACACGGTTAAGCGCTTTAAGCGGCATAACGGTTGCTGTAAGCTGATGAGTCAGACCCGGTACAAGCATCACCTGAGAATCGGATATGTAAACATCAGTTACTTTTTTACCTGTTTTAACCGTACAGGTTGCAGTATATCCGCCGTACACCGTCCGTACAGTTATTACAGCACTGCCTGTGCTGTTTCCTGCGGTAACTATACCGTTTTCATCAACCGTCACTATCGTATCATCACTCGATGACCATATAAGACTCGGATTGTCTGCATCAAGCGGAGTTACTGTTGCAAAGAGCTGCTTTGATGTACCGTTATAAATCGTCATTGTCGTGTCGTTAAGTGCAACGCCCCTGACAGGGTTTGTAACATTGACTGTACAGCTTGCGGTAAATCCGCCGTCATCGGTTGTAACGGTAATTGTTGTTGTGCCTGTTCTAACACCTGTTACTATACCGGTATCGCTTACTGTTGCGACATTTTCATTCAGTGAATCCCAGTAAAGTTTTTTGTTGGATGCACCTGTGGGACTTATATTTGCAATAAGCTGGATTGAGTTGCCAACCGTGACGTTAACTTCTTCCTCAGCCATACTGATGCCTCTTACAGCCTCGTTCACCGTTACCTGACACTGCGCAACAAAGTTTCCGTCATCGGTGATAGCAGTGATTATCGCCGTACCCTTTGCAACTGCTGTTATGTTGCCGTTTTCATCAACGGTTGCGACATTTGTTGAGTCGCTGACCCAGTGAACAACCTTGTTGTAAGCGTCGGACGGAGCAACAGTTGCAAGAAGCTGCTGAGTTGCGCCGATATCAATAGAAAGGGTTGAAGTATTAAGGGTTAATCCCTCAACAGCCTTCGGGCTGATAAGTGTTTCTTCAGTGTTGTTGACAACGCTGACTTCATCCGAAGCTGACTGTGCTTCAACAACAAGCCTGTTTGAAGAATAAGGTGTTGCAAACTTAAGTGAAGATGCAGGAAGCATATAGCTGTACTGCTTGACTTCACCGGGTGCAATATCGCCCAATGCAACATTACCGAGTTCAACCATAGAATCGCTGAACTGTGAGAGCGAAACGGTTACGTTTTCTGCTGTGCCGTAGCCGTTGTTTGCTACGGTTGCGGTAACAACACCGTTATTGACCTGAGTGTTGACTACTTCAATATCTGCATAGCCGATTTCAACTATAGCGGTATTATTAACAACATTTCCGTCATCATCGGAAACAACTTCAACAGTGTAAGTCTGCTTTACAAAATCATCGGGCAGAGTGTAAACAATGTCTGCCTGATAGGTTTTGCCGCTTGCAATTGAGTTTTCAAAAGTCTTTGTTGCAAGAGTTTCACCGTCAGCGTTTTTGAGGTTGAGTGTGTAGCCGTTAATTGCCGCTGTGCCGACATTTTTGAAGTTTGCCGTAAATGTTACATCGTTACCTATAGCAACGCTTTCGGCGTCATAGTAAATGTTTGCGTCCATTTCAAGGTCGGCAAGCTGACCAATGTTGTCGATTATGAAATCGGTTGAGGTATAGGGGTATTCTGTTGCGTTTTCGTCAATGTTGTTGACTGCCATTGCGGCAACGATTGTGTTTTCGCTGTCTATAATTGCGGAATAATCGGCAACGTGCTTACCTATGCTTGTTAAAGCAACAGGGCTTGAATAGCCGTCAGTTTCCTCATAAGCTACATAAAGCTCGCTCTTGTAGCCGTCTGCTACGGGGTAAACAACAGCAGTTGTCGTGCCGTTATTCAGCACGCTGTAGCTGCCACCGACATACAGGTTGCTTACGTTGTTGTTATTAGTTAAATATCCGTTTGCCAGATACCAGAATTCACCGTTCTGATACGTTACACCGTAATCATCGACCGTATCACTTGTCAGTTTAGTTGAGCCTATATAAACCTCGCTGTCGCCTGTTGTTGTGCTGTCACCGTCCGTATCGGTTGTATACGCTATTGTTGCTGTGCCGTCAACGTAGCCGATTGCAAGGCTGCTTATATTGCTGAGTGTAGCTGCTTTCTTAACAGACCCCCAAGTACCATTGGTAAGCTGCTGTGTGTAAACATTCATTGAGCTGTCGGTTTCTTCTGCCCAAGTGATTGCTACATTGCCGTTATCGGTTGCAACGCTGTGGCTTATCGGGTACATACCACTACCGCTGTTACCAACGATTACAGGCTCTGTCCACTCGCCGTCAAATTCGCTGTAGACAAGGTCTGTGTTTTCGAGCATATAATCAAGGCTTGCATCATCGCTGAACACTTCGTTACCGCGCTGCCAGAGAGCATATACCTTTTCGCCGTCGGTTGCTATTTTCGGCTCGTTGTCTGCAAGTCCGCTTTCATACACTGCAGCAGGAGCTGACCAAGTGCCGTTTTCATAAACGCTGTAGTAAAGCGTTGTGAGGTTCATTGTGCTCTTTGCGCCGCTATCGCCAAGCCAGAGTGCAACTATTCTGCCGTCGTTCAGTTCAACCAACTGCGGGTCGGCATAGGGATAAACACTGTAATTGTTTACCGTTTCGTCAATACTCTGTGTTTCAATTCTGATTGTATCAAGGTAATCTCGTGAAAGCGGTTTAAAATCGTTTTTATCTATCTCTACCATACTGTCAATTGAGTTAACCTCAATATCGCCGAAATTCGGGTAGAGATTCATATTGACGGTTTTGCTCCACTCGCTTTCAAATACCCAAAGTGCCTTTGCTTTAACATAAACACCTGCGGACAAATCAAGGCTGAGAGCTTCACGAAGTACGGATGCGGGCAGCGTAACCTTTCCTCCGATACTACCGTTTATACCTGCTTCAACGCTTGCAAGGTTCTTGCTGAGCAGCTTTGCACCAACACCTATTGAGGGTTTAAGTTTCAAACCGAAAGAGCCTCCGGGCGTAACCTCACCGCTGCTGTCCTGTTGGAAATAAAGCTTGCCTTCTATTTCGCCGCCAACCTTGAAGGTAGCATAGCAAATATATGCAAAAGGAACATCCTGACTGACTGCGACTTCCGCTGTAACAACCAGACCGCCTTCTTTATAGACCATATCGCCGCTTGAATAATCGTACTCAATATAACCGGCAACTGACAAATCAGCACTGAATCCGCAATCACCGCCGTTTTTAGCAAGCAGCCCCTTCATCTGCTGATATTTCCAATATCTGTTATAAGCTCCGTCTCCGGAAAAGCTCATAAAGAAATCCTTCATTTTATAGTAGTTGTCATTAAAATCGTCGTAATTTTCAACGTCTACGCCTTCTTTTAAACCTACTATATATTTTACGGTCTTTTCCTTTTCATCCTGCTTATACTTTACGGAAAGCGGACCTAAATTAAGATTTACGTTTGTTTTAAACAAGTAAAATTCTTCGCCGAGAATTTCTATTTTGGGCCCGTGTACCTCTTCGTTATTAAACGCCACACTCGTCAGCGTATTCGACATATCAAAGCCTGACTTCATTTTAACCGTTGATGTTGAATACTGATTCAACTCATACAGCGCACGGGTTTCGTTTGTGTAGCCGTTGCGGTTGAAGGTAACCGTTTTTGTTATATCAACATCGCTGCCGACCTTGAGGGAATATACACCTGTGCTGTCCGTTGTGCCGACACTTTCTCCGTCAAAAACAACATGTACGCCTGCAAGCGGCTTGCCCGTCGTTTCATCCACTGCCTTAACAGCATAGGTTGTATAGTTTTTAGATTTATAGATTTCAGAGCCCGGATTAAGTTTTAAAGCGGGGCGAACGCCGTTATAACGATTGATAGTACTTAGTCCAGGAGTAGCAGTAAAACCCATTTTGACTGAAGCATCTTGATACAAATAGCTGCTTAAATCTACATAACATGCTTCACCAGAAGTTTTGCCGGGCGAACGCAACCACCACCGCCAGTTGGCACCGGAAGGGTATTTTGAATAATTTAATAATTTTGCAGAATAATCGGTAAGTGTCGCTCCTCGTGCTGTATTTGATGAATAAGAATTTTTGAAGCCATAAGAGGTGTTGAGGGCATCGGAAAGAGAAGGAATGAAAATCTTATCATATGTATCAATACCACCTTCCGTGCCGTAATTAGGATTATCCCCGTTAACAAGATGTGTTGTGTTGATGCGTGTTTTTTCGTAATCGGTAAAAGCTCTGTTATAAAAGGTAGAGTTAAGCCACGTGCGAAGTGTGCTGTCTGCCCAGATGCTTTTGTAAGGTGAAGCATCGTCGTAAGGCTTAATGTCCAATATTCTTTCCGCCATTAGGTAAACTCCATCACTACCAACAGAAAGGACACGCCATTCGATCGGATCATAGCTGAAATAATAAAGCGTACTATCGATTGTTGTTTTCATATAATAATTTCCGTTGTAGTATATTACTCCCCTGCTGTCAGGAGTCTGCTCGGCAAGCTTAGCTTCCAAGTATGAGTTGACAATCTGCATAGTAGGATATCTGCCGAATTCAACAATATCACCAACCTTAAAGCTCGCCGCCTCCGCCTCAAGAACAAAGCTGTCCAACGGCGCACAAGTCGCCAGCATCACCGCACAAAGTAGAAATGCAAATACTCTGGTAAAAAATTTCTTCATAACATATACCTCCTGAAAGGATTAAGAAACACATTAATAAAATTTGACAATATAAATCATTTGTCATCAAGACAAAGGTTAAACGCTTTAACAAAATCTGTATCGTTCTGCGCTGTTCTTTTTTGCGGTCCTTTTGTTCTGTTGCCTGCCATTCGCTCTTTCTTGCCGATATAACGGCTGAAAAGCAAATTTTCGATATTATCATCGGTGTAAATCAGCCCATTCTGGTTAAGCGCCTTACCGCCCTTGCCGAGAACAAGAGCCGCAAGTCCGTAATCCTGCGTTATAACAACATCACCTTTTTGTGTGATATTCGCAATCTTGCAATCAGCGGAATCGGAGCCCTTATCAACAACCACGGTAACCACACCGTCTTTTTGAATAGAGTGAGTATTGTCACAAACAATAATACATTCAATATTACGCTCTTTTGCAGTATCAACAGCGATATCAACCACCGGACAAGCATCTGCATCAATAATAATTTTCATAGTTCACCTGAAGTAATTCTATCTTTTGGTTGCAGAGTTAAAACATAAATGTTTTTGGTTCAGCAAACGATTGATTGAACCAACGAGTATTTATTAAATTAATTATATTATAAAAAAATACCAAATGCAATAAAAAAAGAGTTTGATTAACCAATACAATTTCAGAAAAATAAGATTTACATTTTATAACGCAAACAATTCCGATAAGAAACAAGAGTCCTGAAAATATCAGGACTCTTATCTTTTTGTGCGCTATAGACGTACAAAGTACAATAATTTCAAAAAATCTTCGTGCGCTATAGAACGTGACGTGGAGTAAAGAAATGTTTTAAAATATAAGAACCAATGCCTTTGCCACGAGCAGATAAATCAACCGCAATTCCTAATATCTCAACTTTCTTCTGTTCAATAAAAGAAACAGCCATAACACCCACAATCTTTCCGTGACTAAA
>JAZOMP010000016.1:0-17529 GCA_045654045.1 Acutalibacteraceae bacterium | reverse complement strand
AGACATTCCTATTCCTGCGCTGTCTGCTGCGGCATTGCTTGTACGGTAAAATCTGCCGAAGATTTTTTGCAGCTCTTCGCTCGGAATACCGCCGCCGTTATCCTCAACGGTTATGACGGTTGAAGCATCGGTCTGCTCAATTTTAATATCTACTTTTCCGTTTTCGGCTGTATGCTCACCTGCGTTTTTGATTATGTTGCCTACTGCTTCGCTGAGCCATTGTTTATCGCAGCGCATTGTAGCTTCGCCCGAAACGGTTATTCTTTTATTCGGGAAAAGGTGTCTGAACTCGCTGACCAGTTCGCCGATTATGTTTTCTGCTCTCTGCTCGGCAAACTCCATTGTGTAAGCATCGCTGCGGAGCTTTTCGAGCTTCAACAGGCTTTTTACAAGGCTTTCCATTTTAACGACGAGCTGTAGCTGCTTTTGTGCGTAGCTGTTTTCGTCCTGTGTCTGCTGCATTTCGCAATATAATTTCAAGCCTGCAAGCGGAGTTTTAAGCTGATGCGAAACATCGGCAATAAAATCTGCATTTCGCTTTGACTGTGAAACTGTGTTGTCATGCTCAAGGATAAGGCGGTTTTCAAGGTCAGCTATACTGTTTTGAAGCTGAGCCAAGCTGTTGTCCTGAGTGCTGATGCCGACTTTTTCACCGTTGTTCAGAAAAGCATCCGTCTTCTGCGAGAGCTTTTCAATGCCTTTTTTGTTTCTTATATATAGAACAGAAACAATTATTAATGCCGCAAATAAAACAGCAGAAACAATAACTAAACCGATTTCAAGGGAAGTCACTTTGAATCCTCCCATCTGTAGCCGATACCACGAACGGTTGAAATCTGATTTGCACCAAGCTTTTCACGCAAACGGCTGACGTGAACGGAAAGCGTATTATCGTCAACAAAGCTGCCGTCACAGTCCCAGATTTTTTCAAGCAAAACCGCACGTGTAACAATCACACCGCTGTTTTGTACAAGGGTTGAAAGAATCATAAATTCAGTCGGTGTTAAGCTGAGTGCAGTACCGTCTTTATATGCAGTCATTGTTTTAAGGTCAATGGAAACATTGCCGCTTGAATAAACGGCACTTGCGCTTCTGCGTAGCAGTGCACGCACACGGGAAAGAAGCTCAAGCAGTCTAAACGGCTTTGTAACATAATCGTCAGCGCCCGCATCAAGTCCGCAGACAATCTGAATCTCATCGTCACACGCTGTCAGAAAAAGAATAGGTACTGTGCTACCCATACTGCGAACCTTTCGGCAAAGGTCGAGTCCGTTGCCGTCGGGGAGCATTATGTCAAATATCATCAAGTCAAAATGACCGTTTATCTGTTCGTTTGCCTTGGCAAAGGTTTCCGCTGCCGTGACATTGTAGCCCTGACCGCTGAGCATTTCGCAAAGCCCCTCACGCAAAAACACATCGTCTTCAACAAGCAAAATTCTGCTGCTCAAATTCTCACCACCATAAATCAAGTGAAAACAGTATAGCACTTATTGAAAAAGAATTCAACTTTGTATGTTTTGTGCGCTATAGACGGCCGTTTTAAAAAATACAGTCAAAAACTTTGTGCGCTATAGCACGTAGACTTAAGCTTATGCTGGAGTTACAATATAATAGGAAAGCTGAGGTAACAGCAAAATTCTATTCAAAAAGGGGGTAAGCCTTATGAAAGCTGTTATTTATGCCCGATATTCCTGCAGCGGTCAGCGAGAAGAATCTATTGAGGGACAGATTCGTGAATGTACAGAGTATGCAAAAAGAAATGGTATACAAATAGTCGGTACATACGCAGACAAAGCAAAAACCGGAAAGAACGATAACAGGTTTAATTTCCAGCGTATGATATCGGACAGCTCAAAAAATCTGTTTGATATTATTATTGTGTGGAAGTTGGACCGCTTTGCGAGAAACAAGTATGATTCCGCACACTATAAACATCTGCTCAGTAAGAACAAAATCCGTGTTGTTTCAGCCACAGAGATGATTTCGGACTCTCCCGAAGGAGCACTTATGGAAAGTCTGCTTGAAGGAATGGCAGAATACTATAGCCTTGAACTTGCGGTTAAGGTAGAAAGAGGCCAGATTGAAAACGCATTGAAGGGCTGCTTCAACGGAGGTACAGTACCGCTTGGGTATAAAATAAATCAGGAACGTCGTTTTGAAATTGATCACATGACGGCTCCGTTTGTTCTGAAGGCTTTTGAGCTTTACGATTCGGGGTCAACTATGAAGGAAATTGCCGAGTATTTGAAGTCCAAAGGCGTTAAAAACAATCGCGGTACTCCGATGACTCTGAACACGGTATCAAATATGCTGACAAACCGCAGATATATTGGCGAGTATTCATACAAGCATGTTTTTCTTCCGGATGGTATACCTGCAATTATATCCAAGGAACTGTTTGAGCGTGTGCAAAGAAAAATTGCAATCAACAGAAAATCTCCTGCAAAACATAAAGCGCAGGAAGACTATATCCTTTCAACCAAGCTTTACTGCGGTACATGTATGACTTATATGGTTGGCGAAAGCGGTACTTCGCAGAATCAGACAATTTACCGCTACTATAAATGTCTGTCTTCAAAACGCAAACGCGGTTGTGACAGAAAGGCCGTAAAAAAGGACTGGATCGAGGATATTGTTATTGAAATGATTATGAAGCTTATCTGGGATGATGCGCTTATTGAAAGATTGACCGACTTGGTTATGAAAGAACAGGCAAACGAGTGCACAGCCGTTCCTTTGCTCAAAAAACAGCTTAAGGAAGTTGAGAAAGCAATTTCAAATGTATTGAAGGCTATTGAGCAGGGGGTTGTCACAGCCTCAACAAAAAGCCGACTTGAAGAACTTGAAAACGAAAAGGAGGAAATTGAAAAGCAAATTATAACTGAAAGCCTTGAACATCCGCTTCTTACCCGTGAACAAGTTATGTATTGGTTTTATCACCTCAGAACAATCAACGGAAAAGATCTGAGAAGCCGCAAGATGCTCGTTGACTGTTTTGTTAATTCGGTAATTCTTCACGATGACAGAATTGAATTTTATTTTAACTACAAAGAGGGTGCAAAAACGCTCTCTTTAAAAAAGCTCAAAAAAAGTTCGGATATGTTAACTGACTTTCCACCAAATTAAGAATTACACTTTTGTGTGGTTCTTAATTTTTTTGTGTTTTTTTGCAAAAGGGGTGGATTCGAAAGGGCGTTAAGAAAAATTACTAACTTGAATACACCTGTTCTTTTTATATTTTTAGGAGATAACGCCCATAAAGGTTCAGATTTTTTCCTTTGAATATGCTCAAAACTGTTTAGAGTAGGTTTGCAATCCTTCCAACAGC
The DNA here is from genome assembly GCA_045654045.1 of Acutalibacteraceae bacterium. GTDB lineage: Bacteria > Bacillota > Clostridia > Oscillospirales > Acutalibacteraceae > UBA8612. The sequence goes on along the minus strand of JAZOMP010000016.1, from coordinate 14,201 downwards.
TCCTTGGGTATTTATGTTGCTTTTCACTTTGGTTTGTGATAAAATTATTATTGTATTTTTGTGGAGGCTTATTATGAACCGATTTGAAAAAATGACATGGACAAGTTATCAGTGTTATATAGAAAAAATTGCTGAAGATATTACTCAATATTTAAATAATAATAAACTTTCTATTGATTTTATTGTACCTGTTTTAAGAGGCGGTGGCATTCCTGCAATCAGCCTATCTCATTTATTGAAGACCAAACGGCTGGAAACGATACAGCTGTTTCATGATTATGTATCAAAAAAGAATTGGGTTGGGTGCAATACTATCGATGATATAAAAAATGACGTTAACGCCGATGTTATTTTATTAACTGATGATTTTCATGCAACCGGGCAATCTGTTTATTATATATATGATATCATTAAAGAAGCGCTTCCAAATGCAAAAATAATTTATGCATCCGTGGGCAGAGATATTGGTTATTTGAAAAACGAAAGAGATTTTTCGTTTTCTTGTTATGGGTTTCTCAGTAACGAATGTGGTGTAGTTTCCGAAGAAGAATCTTTGCCTCACGGAACAATTACTGCCAACATCGTGTTTCCATGGGAATTACTTGAAGAAGAAATTCTCAACACCAAATTGATTGAAGGAGAATAAAATGTTTAAAGAAATTACTTCGGATATGGTCAAGGAGATAGCAAGATTATACATAGATGCTTTTGACGATGTTTCATGGGATTTGGAATTGGCTGAAAAAAGAATTAAAGATTTTATTCAACAACCTCAGTTTTTCGGATGCATTTACGAAGAGGATAACGTTATAACAAGTGTTGCGTGGGGAACATTTCAGCAATATTACGATGGGACACGATTCTTTTTAACCGACTTATTTACATCCGTTAAACACCAAAACAGAGGTTGCGGTTCACTTTTATTAACACATTTGAAGCAAGAGCTAAAAGAAAGAAAAGTAAAAAAAATCATGCTCATTTCCTCTGACGACAAATTACACAATCATTTTTACGATGATAAAAACGGCTTTTACACTCGAGAAGAGTTGTGCTTGAAACAATTTAATCTTAAATAGGAGGTTAATTACATGATTGGATCGATAGATGTGTTTTTCAGCCATCATACAGACAGTTGTGGTGAAATTGTTAAGGAACTTTCAGAAAAACTAGAGTCCTCATATCAGATCACAAGTTGGTATGCGCAGCGTGATATAAAGGGAGCACAAAATTACACGAAAATTTTGCCTGAAGCAATCGCTAACTGTAAGTTGTTTGTATTATTATTAAATGAATTTTCGTTAAAATCTCGCCAGGTTGCTCGAGAAATAAATATAGCAATGGATAAATCAAAACCGATTCTTATTGTAAATCTAGATAACAGCCCTTTACAGGACATCGTTTATGTCAGCGCTGCTGATTCTCAAGTCGTTTCTATTGAAGAGACCAACTGCTCTCTTCTCGTTCAAAAAATAGGCTGTTTAATTATCGAATGGTTTCAAGATAATGGTGATATGTCAGACCGACTTGCAGATTACTCATTTACCAAATATAAATTGAGTTGGGACGTCAATGACTTAAATTTTTACGGCGATGAAGGAGAAAGAGCACGAATAGACTTGCAGCATAGGTTTATTTATAAATTTGCAAAAGACGAATACGAAAAGCTTTTAGCAGATATTTCCTGTGCAAGTTTTTTGGATGTGGGCTGTAACACAGGTCTACAGTCTAAAATGTTTTTAGAAGGCAAACCATTTAAATATTATATCGGAATTGACCGAGAAGAAGCTGCATTAACTGAAGCAGCAAACACATTCCCTAACGGATATTTTTATTTATGCGACTGCGAATCAGAGGATTTTTCTGACAGATTGTCCGAAATAAAAAAAGACCTTAACATTTCAGGGTTTGATATTATAAATGTATCTATGCTTCTTTTACACACAAAACATCCTGATATTTTAATTGACGTGTTATCAACACATCTTTCCGACCGGGGACAACTGATCATTCTGGATATTGATGACGGTTTTAACATTGCATATCCTGATCCTGACGGAATGTTTGAAAAAGCCATTCAGCTTTGTTTTAAAACTGAGTATTCAGGTTTCAGACATTCGGGAAGAGCAATCAATAAATTTTTAAACGATACTGACTTGTCAGATATCAAGCTACATAAAATCGGGCTATCCACTATAGGAATGTCACGCCAAGAAAGAGAAGCCTTCTTTGATATTTATTTTTGGTTTATTTTAGATGACCTAAAAAAAATGCACGAAAGCAATACACGAGATAATTTCCTAAAAGCAGATTATGAATGGTTTAAAAACAACTATGCAACTATGAAAAACTGTTTTAAAAAAAGAGATTTCTTTTTCAATCTTGGATTTGTTTTGTATTCTGCTCAAATTTAGGATTGATTTAAGTTTTTTATAAGTTGACAGAAAAACAGAGCAACCTCACTTTTGTGAAGCTGCTCTGTTTTCTTATGATTATTTTTATCTGATATAGTTTATCGGGTTGACGGTGTTACCGTTTACGATAACCTCAAAGTGCAGGTGAGCACCCGAGCTGTTACCCGTATTTCCGACACGGCCTATAGGCTGTCCTCTTGAAACACGCTGACCGACGGAAACAGAAATTGAGCCGTCGAGCATATGGGCATAACGTGTTTTGACGCCGTTGCCGTGGTTGATTACGACCTGGTTACCGTAGCTGCGGTTACTGAATTTAACGAGCTCGACCGTGCCGCTTTCTGCGGCAAGTACAAGCTTACCCGAAGCACTCGGACCCGAAATATCAAGACCCGTGTGCCAGCCGCTTCTGCGGCTGCCGTAGGAAGAGGTAATCGTATAAAGACCAGAAACAGGCCAGACAAATTTGCCCTTTACAACAACGTCGTAGCTGCCGCCGGAATAACCCGTTTTCTTTGTACCGACCTGAATTTTTTCGGTTATCGGGTCGATGAGCGTAATACGGTCGATTTCCTCGGCGGAAACCTGCACGCCGTCGATATACGTTGTAAGATAAGTAACCTTATCCGTACCCTTTACACCCTTGCGGATTGTACGTGTGTCACCGCGGAAGAGCTTTGAGGATTCTATTTTTTCCGTCTTGAAAGGTGTGGATTCGTTGCGCTCGATAATCTTGATAATCTTGACTCTTACAAAGTTGACTTCCTGCGAAACGAGAAGCTCTGTTCCGACTTTGAAGATGCCGAAATTCACGTTCGGATTGAGCGCCCGAAGCTCGGAATAGGAAATACCGTAAGATTCCGCAACCTCTGAAGGTGTGTCACCGCTCCGGATTGTGTAATAGAGCGCCTCGCTCTTTTTCTGGTTGGTGAGCACCTCGAGAAGTCTTGAAGCTTCCCACATTTTGTCCGCATCGTCGGAATAAAGACCCTGCACGAATTCAACGTCCTCTACAAAGTCCGCAAAGGAATTCGGGTCTTCTGCGCCGATGTTATACTTTGCCTCTGCCTCGCTGAGAAGGTTGTTGAATACGCTTCGTGCGTCGGTTTCGTTTTTGACCGAGCAGATAAATTCACCGTCGATATAAACTCCGCAGGCATTTGTGAGCTTTGAGTCGGAGTTTTCGATGAGCCTGTCGCTGATTGCGTGAGCATCGCTGAGCTCGTTGAGCTTTACACGGGTGATTTTATAGGTCGGATTTGCAATAAGTGCCTTATCCTCATCCGCCGCACCCGAGTCAATTCTCTCCTTTACAATTGAACGCGCCTGAATGAAAACGGACTCGTCGCTTATATAGCCGAGCGAACACGGCTCGCCGTTGTTATCCACAACAACCTCAAGCGCATAGGTTGAGCTTGTCCAGTGACCGATTGTTACAAGGAGCAACGCAAAGGCGGCAAGTGGAGCGGCAAGGTTGCCGAGGGTGCGCACCGCATTGGGGTGGCGTCTGAAAACGCCCTTGCGGTTTTGCTTGTCCTTTGTTGCAAAGAGCAATTTAATTTCCGCACGGAGCTTGCGGATATCGTTGGTTGCATTTCGTGCAGAGTCAAGTACAATTCTGTCGAGAAGCAGAAACAGTATGCTCGCAAAAACGGCAACCGCATGAACAGGCTTGTGCAGAATACGCTTAATCAGGTGACCTGCGTGGCGGACACGGCGTATTATCTGCAAGCCGAAATAATATATCCAATCATAAACCGCTCCCGTATCCCTGGGTGCAACATCGGGTATTGTGCAATCCACAACTTGTGCCTTTTTTTCGGGCTCTTTTTTCTTTTCGGGGACAGTATATATTTGCTTTTCTATAGCGAAAATCGGCAAATCCGCAAGGAAGGAGAAAATGCCGTAATCGTCGGCGGCTTCAACCGCTTCGTAGGTTTTATCTTCAGTTGTTGCTTCTTCAGCCTTGGTTTCGAGCTCTTTTTCCTCTGACAACGGTTTCGCCTCCTTTTCAATGTTATAAACCTATTTTCTAATTATACCATTTCTCAGACAACTTATTTTTCTGTAAGAGAATTATAATTTTGATAAGGTCTTTTTTAAAAATCAGCGTGCAGAGATTGTGTGATAATTTTTTTCGTCAGAGAAGTTTCAAAAGCACAGGTAATACTTTGTGTATTGCCGAGCATTTTGGAACGATATGACGGAAAAAGGACACACAATATTGTGCGGTGAGTTTTAAAAGAGGCCTTTTATTCGGGGTAGACAAGTGTTTCGACTGTTACGCTCTCCATAACCTCTGCCATCATTGCGCCCTCACGCTTTGCGCCCTCAAGGTCGTGCTCACGGTAATTGCCGCATTCCTTTGCGCTGACACCGGGCACTTCGCCCTCGTAAGATGCAATAAAATCGAACGCCTGCTTTGTAAGCTCAATAGCCTGCTCGTGGCTGATTACTCCGCTTCGCACGAGGAAATAAAAGCCTGTGCGGCAACCCATAGGGCCAAAATAAATTACGCCGTCGCTGAGCGATGAGTTTCTTACAAAGTTTGCAAAAAGATGCTCAACCGTATGAATGGGGGAATTTTCGATAACGGGCTCAACGTTGGGGCGGCGGCAACGGATATCGTAGGTAACAACGTCGCCGTCGACACGTGATATGTACATACCCTTGGGGAGTATTGTGTGATCAATTGTGAAGCTTGCAATTTTTTCCATTTTAATTTTCTCCGTTATATTTTAAATAGTTTCTTTAATCCGGGTGTTTTTTCAATTATTATACGAAGCGGTATTCCGAGCACACAGCACACAGCCAGCTCGCCTATACCGACCTGCAAGGCAGAAATTGCAAAGCCTGCCCAGGTGAGACCCTCGGGAAGGAAAACGGCAATTTCCACACCGATAATAACAGCGTTGAACAGCGTTGAAAAAACGGGCGCAAGAACGCAGCCGACTTTGCCGCCGACCTTACGGGTAACGTAGGTAAAATAAGCGGCAAGGAAGGTTGCCAGCGTGCCGAGGATTACGTCCATAATCCCGAATGGACTGCCGAGGTTGCCTATAAAACAACCGATTGTAAGCCCCGGAATTGCGGCAGGAGTGAACACGGCAAGCACCGTGAGAGCCTCGGAAAAACGGAACTGAACGTTGCCGTAGGCTATTCCGAAAACGGAAGCAAGATATGTAAGCGCGGCATAAAGCGCGGCAATTACCGCCGCCTGCGTTATGTATACAGATGCTTTTTTTCTTTGCCTTAACATTGCCTGTTTCCTCTTCCTTTTTCTGCATATCTATGTTATTATATAAAAAAAGTATATGTTTTGTCAACCTCAACGCTGTTGACACATGATATTAAAGCTTAAGGAGTAATAAAAATGAAGGTTATTTCAACAACAAATGCACCCGCCGCTATCGGCCCGTATTCACAGGCAATTGTCACAGGCAATCTGCTTTTTACCTCGGGTCAGATTCCCGTTGACCCTGCAACCGGCAACGTTGTGGAGGGTGGTATCACCGAGCAGGCAGAGCAGATTATGAAAAACCTGGGCGAGGTTTTAAAGGCAGCAGGAGCAACCTTTGACAACGCCGTAAAGACAACCTGCTTCCTTGCTGAAATTGCCGATTTTGCCGCATTCAACGAGGTTTACGGCAAATATTTCACCTCGAAGCCCGCAAGAAGCTGCGTAGCAGTAAAGGACTTGCCGAAAGGTGTGCTTGCGGAAATAGATGTAATAGCTGAACTGTAAATAAAATGCAAAATGCAAAGCGCAAAGCGCAAAATTAAGGGGCGCTGCACTAACTTTGCATTCTGCATTTATATTACCTTTCACCCGAAAAGGTAATAAATCACTCCGTAAATTGCCGCGGCGGCTATACCGTAGACGATTACAGGTCCCGAAATTGTAAACATATTTGCCGCTGTGCCGAGTATTCTGCCCTGCGGCGAAAATTCCATCGCGGGAGAAACAACTGAGTTTGCAAAGCCCGTTATTGGCACAATTGTACCAGCGCCTGCGTGACGTGCAATTTTGTCAAACACGCCAAAGCCCGTAAGAACCGCTGAAAGAGCAACAAGCGTAATGGCAACGTAAACGCTCGCATCGTCCTTGCTTGCTCCAAGGTAAGTGTAAAGCAGGTTGAGCGCCTGACCGATTGTGCAAATTCCACCGCCGAAAAGATACGCCTTTATTGTGTTTTTAATTTTCGGTGACGGCGGCATTACCGCCGAAACCTTTTTCTGATACTCTTTTTTATCCATAAAAAATCGCCACCCTTGCCGTTAGTTTAGGCAAAGATGGCGGTTTTATTCTTTTTTAATTACGCTTTGCTTCTTACTGCTTCTTCAATCACACGGACTATTGCAGTAAAAATCTGATCAAGGTGAGTCAATGCATTGACAAGATCTTTCCATATCCACTCGAGTGTTTTTGCCGTGGTGTCCGTGCTTTCCGTTACAACCTCAAGCTTCTGTGTGTTTTCTCTGAACGCATCAGTCTTGATGAATTCAAATTCACACTCGGCGGCAGAGTGATCGGAAACAGGCTTGCCGTTTGAGTTGAGTACCTCAATAAAGTTGAAGTCCTTTGCGATAACGCCTACACCGTCACAACCTTTATAGAAAAATCTTTCAACGGAATCCCAGTTGCCCCACGCAGGCAGACCGCTGACATGCCACTTGTGCATATTGTAGTAGTCGCTGTCGTTTTTAACCTCAACCCACGCATCCTTGAAGCCGCAGTCCTCGATAAAATACTCGTACATATTGCTGTTTGCCTCGTGGGTATGCATATAGATGTTGAAGTCGCCCGTTACGATTACGGGACGGCCGTTTTCGGCAGACCTTTCTTTGATAAAATCACAAATCTGCCTGAACTGATATTCTCTTGCCTGCATTGAGCCCTCGTCACCGTAGGCATCAGCGTGCAGGTTGTAGAAATCAATGTAAATTCCGTTGCCGATATCAATAACGGTATAGACGAAGCCCTTGGGTGTCATTTCGTCCGCACCGTGGTCGATAACACCGTAGGAAACATACCACTCTCCTCGGGTTTCGTTGTATATCGGCATATTCTTTGTGAAGACATTCAGTCCGTCACCGCCGGGGACACCGCCCGTGTGGTTGGTTGCGTAGTTGTAGCCCGTCAGACCGCCTGCAAAAGTGGAATGATAGTTGAAATCTTCCTGCACGGCAACGATGTCATAGCCGTTTTCGACAATAAATTCCGCATTCCTTGTCTGCTTTGCGGCACTTGTCATCCACGGAAGACCGCCTATGTTGTAGTTAACCATTTTAACCGTAACCTTGTCCGAGCTTTCGTAATCTACAAGAGGAATATCGAAATAATCGGTAAAGGTTTCACCGTTGCAGATATATTCAATGCGCCAGTAAATTCTGTTATAGTCCTTAAAGCCGCCCAGTCCCTTTTCAAAGAGCATATTTCTGTAAAGCAGACCGTATTCGTCCTGCGATGCGGTAACTTCGTCTCTGTCGAAGGTTACTCTTTGGGACCAGTCAATATTACCGTCCTCATCCTTTGCCCAGTACTTGGTGTGATCATCACAGTTTGCGTGAACACCGTACCAGTTACTTTCGCCGTCAAGAGAAACCATACAGTTGAATTTCGTTGTACCTGCCGGAAAAATATACTTGTAGCTCAGGTCGTTAATTTCGCAGGGAATCGCATAATCACCCTCGGTGCTGCTGACCTTGGTTGAATAATCCTCCTTGCTCGGGAACTGCATAGGAATTGTGTCAGATTTATAGAGCACATTCTCAATAAAAATCTCTACACCCGAGTCGGTCATAAAGCTGCTTGCCGGCACGGCGGAAACCGTAACGCCCAGACAACCGAGAGCCATTATAACCGCCATAATAACGGAAAGTACCTTTTTCATACTGTATTCCCCTTTTTGGTGTGCTCGTACTCAGACTATGCTTTTCAACTGATCACTCACTTTGATAGACTAAACATATGAATACTTATTATAATGATTTCATAAGTTTTCTTAAATCAACCGTTATATAAAAGTCTTGGAAACCTGCAAAAAATCATATCAGGCTAGCGATCTCGTCAAGGTGAGTAAACAGGTTTATAAGATCTTTCAGTATCCACTCAATGGTTCTTATTATACTGTTTGTTTTCTTCGCTGCAACCTCAAGCTTTTGCGTATTTTCAGTGAACTCGGCTGTTTTTATAAATTTCAATTCACATTCTGCACCGGAATGGTCGGATGCGGGATTGCCGTTTTCGTCTAAAACTTCAACGTACTCATAGCTTGTCGCCATAACGTCAACACCGCCGCCGCTCTTATACATAAATCTTTCAACAGAGTCCCATTTGCCCCAACTGCTTACTCCGGTATCGCTCCATTTCTGATAGTTAAAATAATCACCATCGTTGTGCAATTCATTCCAGGCATCCTTAAGACCGCACTGCTCCTGAAAATACGCATACATATCGCTGTCATAACTACAACTATGCATATATGTATTAAAATCTCCGGTCACTATTACCGGACGTTCATTTTCGGCATATCGTGCATTAATAAATTCAACAACCTGCTTATACTGATTCTCCCTTGCTATAATAGAGCCTTCGTCAGAAAAAGCATCTGCGTGAAGATTATAAAAATCAACATATATACCGTTACCGATATCAATTACCGCATAAACAAAACCCTTGGGTGTAAGCTCGTCTGCGCCATAAGCAATTACGCCGCATGAATCGTTCCACATAACTCGTGTTTCGTTATAAATCGGCATTGATTTTGTGAAAATATTCAGTCCGTCACCGCCGGGAACACCTCCGGTATGGTTAGTCATATAATCATATCCATGAAGATTTTTGACAAGTCGGTTGTGGAAATTAAAATCTTCCTGAACAGCAACAATATCATAGCCTTTTTCAACTATGAAGGCTGCAGAAACATCCTGCTGAGAAGGCTTATTTATAATGGGCAGACCGGCAACATTGTAATTGAACGCTTTTACAGTCACAATATCCGGCTCGATAAAATCAACAAGATCAACATCAAAGGTATCTGTATATGTTTCTCCGTTACACTCATAGATAAGCTTCCAGTAAATCTTATCATATTCATCAAAGCCTTTAACACCTTTACCCCACAGCAAATTTCTGTAAAGGATACCGTAATCATCTTGCTCGGCTTTTTCTTCATTTCTTACGAAAGTAACCGGCTTAGTAAAATCAACCTCTCCGTTTTCATCCTTGCCCCAATATCCGCTATTGGCTTGAGCGTTAATACCGAAACCGAACCATTCACCTTTATTATCAAGTGTATATACTATGTCTGCCTTTGTTGTTCCGGCGGGAAAAACGATTGTATATCCAAGGTTGTTTATATCTTTCGATATTGCATAATCTCCCTCATCGCTTGCCAGCTTTATATCATATTCATCAACACTAGGAAACTGCATTGTGTGAGCGTCAGATTTATAAAGTACATCCTCTATTGTAACCTTTACGCCTGATTCTGTTTCAAAGTATTCCGCATTAACAACAATTCCCGTAAAACAAAAACAACTGAAAACAATGGTAACAGCAAGAATAACAGAAAATAATTTTTTCATTGTGCAATCTCCTTCAAGATTTCGCTTTTGGTTTTACTTATTCTTACGTTGTGCGCGAAGCTTTGCGGCGTGTTCCTTTTCGGCAGCTTCCTTGCGTGCCTCTTCTTCAGCAGCAAAGCGCTCAGCCTCTTCGTAGCGCAGCTTTGCTTCGTCGTACATAGCGTCAATTTCGTCGTAGTGGGTGTAGTTTTCTGCCATTGTTATGAGCTTCTTTGCATCAAGGTAGGGCTTTGCGGCACGGTTGTAAACAGAGGAATCGTCCGTTGCCTTCTTGACCGCCTTGTCAAGCTCCTTAGCCTGGGTCTTGAGGATCTTTATGAGTGACATTGCTTCTTCTGCGGCAGACTTATCCTTGTCATCTCTTGCCTTATAGAAGGTTTTGTAAGCCGCATCAATCTTCTCTTCGATTGCATCCTGCTCAACAAAGAGCTTGTCAAACTCGCTTGAATCGAATTCCTCTATACCGCCCGGGAAGTGCTTACGCGCAACCTTCTGTGCGTAGAGGCACTCTTTTATTCTTGTGATTTCAGCCTTACGGAACGCCTTTTCTTCCTCGGTTGAAGTGGGAAGCACCTTTGCTGCACCAAGGTCTGCCTTTGTTACGGTGTTGATATAGTCAAAGCCCGCTGCAACGATTGCCTTTGCGTTTTCAAGCTGAGCCTTACCCTGAATAGTGTTGAAACGGTTGAGCTCATCCACAACAAACTGTGAAACGACAATCTTTTCGTTGTGCTCAAGAGCGGCTCTTCTCGCCTTGCGGGCAGCCTTTTTGTCTTCCTTGGTCTTTGCCGCCTTTATTGCACTCTTGTCTGTGGGAAGCTCTGTCTTGTTAATGTATTCCTTTGCCTCACGTACAAGCTCAATTGCCTTTACAAGGTCTCTGTCGCTGAGGACGTTTCTGCCGAAATCCTCGAACAGCGCTCTTACCTGAAGCACCTTGACCATACCCTTCTGCTTGACCTCGGAAAGGTCGTAGAAGAAGTAAGGAATAACGTTCATTGCCGCACCGACAACCGCCGTTATAATCAAGACGCCAAAAATGCTGATAAAGGTCGGTCTGTGGTAGAGAACGTTGTAAACGTTGTCGGGCTGTTCAAGAACTACGCCCGAAGCCAGAATTTCGGGAAGCACCTCGGAATACTTTGCTTCGTTGAAGCCGATAACCTCGTAAATTGCGGACTGAACGCTGGTTGTTGCCATTGTTACAACTGCGCCGATAAGACCGACTGCGGCGAACATACCGTCAATTCTTTCGCCCGTAACGTACTGCTGGTAGTCGCGGATATCCGCATTAAGGCTGGGTGTAAGGATGTGGGCAAACGAGCCGACGAGGGCGTTCATCCACAGGCATATCATTGCAAGCCATATCATAATGGAAGCATCCGCATACTTTACAACAGGGAAAAGTGCCGCAATGAAAATAATGTTCATAGCGTTTGTAAAAATAAGAGTGTTCTTCTTGCCGAACAGACGAATGGAAATCGGAGCAAGAAGCATACCCCAGAGGGAAGCGTTGCCGTAAACGGTGGTAAGTATTACGTACTGTGCGGAGGTACAGGCATCCTGATAGGTGTAAAGCCAGGCAAGAATGTTGTTTGCCATACCTTCAAGGAAGCCCATCCAGCCTGCAAGCGAAATAATCCAGAAATATTTGTTCTTCATAACGGCACGCAGCGCATCAACGAACTTGACGCGGACAACGTGCGTTTTTGCCTGAATAATCTTTTCCTTGGTGTTCTTATAAAGAATAAAGCTGACAAGGAAGCCGATTATAAGAATGGGTGTCCATACAAGGCGGTAGATTCGCATATCGAACAGGTTATTTGTACCCGTTATAGCCTTACCGATAAGCGGAACTATAGCATTGATTATTGTGGGTGCAAGCGAATCCGTAACCGCTCTTATTGCAAGAACGTTGGAACGCTCCTGCGTGTTGGAGGAAAGAACGGAAACATAGTTATCGTATGCATCGTAAAGAAAGTTGTAGAAGAACTGGAAGCCGATATTGAAGAAAAGAACAGTGGCAATTTTGCCCACGTCGCCCATAATCTCGTACGGCGCCCAGACATAGCCTATCGACAGAATAACCGTCGGCAGACCCATACTGATTATGTACGGACGGTACTTACCCTTGCGGCTTCGTGTATTATCGATAATTCTTGCACGAAGCATTGTCAGCGGGAAGCCCGCAAGTACGCTGAAAACGTAAATAGCGTACATCTGCATAGGCTTGACACCTATGGTGTTACCGACAAAAGCGTTGTTCGCCGAAATGATAGCGGCCTGGACAAAGGTGATAATCGCCTTTACACCGAAACCACCTGCAGACAGCGATACAATCTCCTTATAATTCATATAATTGCCCAGAGGCGGCGTACGCCAATAGGTTCTTACCTTACCTATAACATCCTTTGCTTTAGTTACTAACTGCATATTCTCACCCATCCGGCATTAAGCCAATTTTATTTTATATTTTTTATTATAGCAATAACGAATTAAATAGTCTATATTTATTTAATAAAAAGTATGCTTACTCTTCATCTTCGTAGTTGTCAAGCCAGCTTTCGTCGAAAGGCTCCTGACCCCAGAGAGAACGCTCATAATCGAAGTCACGTTCAGGCTCGGGTATTTCCTTTTGTGCCTCGAGCTTTCTGCCGCCCATCCATACAGATGGTGTTATACTAAGCGTATAACCACAACCACTTGGGGTTATCCACTCGTGCGGTTGTGCCTCGGGCAGAGCGTAGCGGGACATCAGAGCCGAAATTACACCGCCGTGTGTAACTATAGCGGCGCTTTCCACACCCGATTTGAGCATACCATCAACAATTTTTTCAAAGCCGGCACAGATGCGCCTTGCAAAAGCGTCCTGACTCTCGCCGAAGGGCGGGTCTATACCGGGCTCGCCTGCAAGCCAGCGGGGAAACAGCGGATGTGTTTCAAGCTCCTCTGCCGTTTTGCCGTCAAACTCGCCGAAATCGTACTCGATAAGGTCAGGCATGGGCACGGGCTCCTTGCCGGGCCAGAGCATTTTCGCCGTGTCCGTACAGCGGCGCAAGGGGCTGCAGAAAACAACCTGAGCCGAGGGGTAGGTGTACTCCTCAATAAGCTGCTCAAGCTGGTCTATGCCCTGCGCACACAGCGGTACGTCGGTATGGCCGAGGTACTTGCCGTCGATATTTTCCTGTGTGAGGGCGTTGCGGATAAAGTGGATTTTGTAACTTTTCATTTAAATCACCGGAAATTAAGTATAATTTATGTTTCTATGTTGACAATTATCGAAACTGTTGTTATACTATCTGTATATTTATAGGTAACAGAGGTTTTTATATATGTCAACAGCATTTGCAAACAGAATAGCCTCCTTGCGTAAAGAAAAGGGACTCAGCCAGAAGGAGGTTGCAATAAGCCTTGGCGTTTCGCAGGCTCTTCTTTCGCACTACGAAAAGGGTGTGCGTGAATGCGGACTTGATTTTGTTGTAAGCTGTGCCGACTATTTCGGCGTTACAACGGACTACCTGCTCGGCAGGCAGGACAGTAAATACGGTCTTATAAACGAGGAGGAAAAATATCTCCTGCTTGAAACCGCTACTGACGAAATTGATATGCAGCTTGTTATGCTGTGCGTCAGCTTCTTTGCAGAAAAGGTAAAACGCCCCGTGGACGAAGTTTACGGCGACAAGCTGATGTGGTCTGCCGCAGTTGCTCTTTACAAGCTGATTGTTTACGGTATCAACAAGGGTCATCTTCACAAGGAATGGTTCAACGTTGAAATAAGAAACGATGATTACATTTTCCAGAAATTTGTCGATATTATCTGGAACGGTCTTTATGTAAATGACACAAAGGTTGTCGGCGAGCTTGACGAACAGTACGAAAAGCAGTTTCCCGAGGTTTTCAATTCGCTCATTCAGTCGGTTGAAGCTTATGTTGAAAAAATCACCGCAAACCACCTGACCAATGTAACCCAAAAATTTAACGAGATGCAGAAAAAATAAAATATATTACGGTTATGTGGCACACCTCCATAGGGAAGTGTGCCACCTTTTTTATTTTTATTTTTTGAGAACGTCCTTGTACATTCTGATATATTCGTTTGCGGAACGGTTCCAGGAGTTGTTGCTTTCCATTGCACGCTTGACAAGGATAGCCCAGCCCTCCTTGTTCTGGTAGCCCTCGACCGCTCTGCGTATTGTGTAG
>JAZOMP010000015.1:0-36568 GCA_045654045.1 Acutalibacteraceae bacterium | reverse complement strand
CGGTAACGTAAAGACTGTCGGCACAAGACCGATTGTTTTCTTCGCCTTCCGTGCGGTGAATGCAGGGCTTGCCGCAGTTATATGCGGCGTGCTCATACGGCTGTTTCCGCTTGAGGTGAGCGCGTTTTCAAACGTTGCCGCCGTATCGGCACGGCAGTTTTCCTATTCCCTGCCTGCAACTGCGGCGCTGATTTGCCTTTGTACGGTTTTTATAATAGACCTTGATAGAAACAGAAAAGTGTGCTAGACTATATTCATCCGAGGTGTATGAAATGAAAAATAAAAACAAACTTCTTAATATAGAAACGGTAAATAAGATTTGCCTTAACTGTATTTACGGCAAGCATTCTCCCGATGGTGAGAGTGTTCTTTGTGTTAAAAAAGGCGTAATGCTGCCGGATTCTACCTGTCGCAAGTTTGAATACGACCCTCTTAACAGAGTGCCTGCCCGTCCCGTGAGCTTCGGCGAGTTTTCTGCGGAGGATTTTGAGCTGTGAGAGTGCTTGTTGCACCCGATTCATTCAAGGGTTCGCTTTCAGCAACACGGGTGTGCGAAATTATAAAATCAGCTCTGCCGTGGTGTGAGGTTGACTGTATACCCGTTGCCGACGGCGGAGAGGGTACGGTTGACAGCTTTGTTTTTGCCGCTTCGGCTGAATTGAAATCCTGTGTTGTAACCGACCCGAAAGGCGGCAAGGTTACGGCGCATTTTGCCGTTGTGGGTGACACTGCCGTTATAGAGTCGGCAAAGGCCTGCGGTCTGCCGCTTTCCGGTGTTGACAATGACCCGGCCCGTGCCACAACCTACGGCGTGGGCGAATTTATAAAAGCGGCGCTTGATTCAGGCTGCCGAAAAATTGCAATAGGCATCGGCGGTAGTGCTACAAACGACGGCGGTATCGGCTGTGCAGGTGCACTCGGTGTCAGGTTTACCGATGAAAACGGTAACAGCGTTTCTCCCGACGGTTACGGTATGGCGGAAATCAGAAATATCGATGTTTCGGGTCTTGACAGCCGTGTTAAGGATTGCGAAATAACCGTGCTTTGTGACGTTGAAAATACACTTTACGGTGAAAACGGTGCAGCCTTTGTTTACGCACCGCAAAAGGGTGCTGACAGCGAAAAGGTATTGTTTCTTGACAATGCATTGAAAAATTTAGAAAAAGTTGTTAAATCCGACCTTGGGCTTGACCTTGCAAACGAAAGCGGCTCGGGCGCTGCAGGCGGTATGGGTTACGGATTGCGTGCTTTCCTCGGCGCAAAGCTCCAAAGCGGAGCGAAAACCGTGCTCGATCTTTGTGGATTTGATGAAAGAGCGAAGAAAGCGGACGTTATTATTACGGGCGAGGGCAGGCTCGACAGCCAGAGCCTTATGGGTAAGGTTATAAGCGAGGTTACGAAAAGGGCAGGGGGCAAGCCAGTTGCCGTTGTGTGCGGTCTTAGCACACTTGAAAACGCACCGCTGGAAATTGCCGCCGTGTTTGAAACCAACCCGGAGCATCTGCCGTTTGAAGCGGTTTTGCCCACCTGCGAAAAGGATTTGTACGACACCGTTTCGATAAAGGTTAGCGATTTTTTAAAAAATTTTTAAAAAACGCTTGACAAGCGTGAAATCATTTGATATTATGTACAAGCGTTCTGTGAGACGGAACTTGCAGACATAGTTGGTGTTTATGACATTGAGGGTCCACCCGTTCCCATTCCGAACACGGTAGTTAAGCTCAATCGTGCCGAAAATACTTGGTGGGAAGCCGCCCGGGAAGATAGGTCGACGCCAACACCCTTAGTTGGTAATTATGACATTGAGGGTCCACCCGTTCCCATTCCGAACACGGTAGTTAAGCTCAATCGTGCCGAAAATACTTGGTGGGAAGCCGCCCGGGAAGATAGGTCGTTGCCAACACTAACAAGGTAGCCACCCAATAGGGTGGTTATTTTTTTTACACTGCGGAAAAACACAGCGCTTGTACTGCTTTTTGCCCGCTCGGAGTATCTTCATACACCTTCGGGGCAAATAATCAGCACAATCACTGCATTTTTCTCAGTGTAAAATGTCTTTTGCTAATGCGCTCGTCTGCACCGCTTTTTGCTCGCTTGGCGTATCTTCATACGCCGTCGGGTCAAACAAACAGCCCATTCGACCTCATTTTCTCAGCATAAACTGTTTTCGGAAAATGGGGCCGTCTGCACCTGTTTTCATATTGAATTTTCCTTTTTAATAACTAAAACTTACTGAAAACCGTATTTTGTATAATGCAAATACGGTTTTTTTTATTTTGCTGCGAAATATCGGTATCTTCAAGTGTTTATATGATCAAATACAGCAAATATGGATTGTATAGAAAAAATTTAAAAGCTGAATTTTGGGGCATGCGGTTTATAAAAAGAAAGGAGAAAATGATGTCGTATTCAAGAGACCGGCCTTTAAAATTGTTAAAAAATGGAATTATGGAAAATAAAACTTTGGAGGAAAAGATTATGTCAAAGAAAATTAAATCGGTTATATCAATAGCACTTGTTTTTATTACTATTTTCAGTACTCTTGCAATTACAGCCAGTGCGGCATCATATCAGACAGGACAGTATCAAGTTGCAAGTAGTAACGGCGTCAATGTAAGACCGAGTCCTAATTCATCTTCTCGTTATGGTGCTGCTTCTAAAGGTACAAGCTTTAAGGTAACAAAGGTAAGTAATAATTGGGGTTATACCAATTCAATCTATTGTGCCAACGGAAAAACGGTATCCGGTTGGGTGTGCCTTGATTACTGCAACTATAAAGGCTCAGGTCATTCTCACAACTATAATGGCGGAAAATATTATCAGAACGCTCATCCTCATGAGATAAGTGTTCGTTGTACGAGTTATGATTCTTGCGGTGGATGGAAATGGACAGGCGAAAACTATAAGGTTAAAGATTGTCCCCAGTGTTATCCTTCTGAAACTACATATTATACTCTTTCTTACAATGGTAATGGTGGTGTGGGCGTACCAGCCTCACAGAGAGTAAAGGCAAATACAGGTTTCTATCTCAGCTCAACAAAGCCCACTCGTTCAGGTTACACATTCCTTGGATGGAGCACGAGCAAAAATGCAACCTCTGCATCATATTCAGCAGGTGCCGGTGTAAGAATCAGCAGCAATATCACTTTGTACGCAGTATGGAAGAAAAATGCTGCAGTTAATCCTACAAGTGTAAGCCTTAACTATACCTCTTGTACAATGAATGTTGGCAATACAAAGCAGTTAACCGCGACGGTTTATCCTACAAACGCAACAAACAAGTCTGTTTCTTGGTCATCAAGCGACAGTCAGGTGGTTTCTGTTTCGAGTAGCGGTAAGCTTACAGCAAAAGGCCCCGGTGTAGCAACAATTACAGCAAAGACAAGCAACGGTAAAACAAAGACTTGTAAAGTGACGGTAAGAGGTATTGATATTACCGGCGATATTCTCTTTAACTATCCTACAGTAGGCGATGTTTATTATCTCGGTGCAAAGGCTTATCCTTCAGATACAACCAAATTTACTTGGTCTACATCAAACAGCAAGATTGTTAGCATCAGTTCAAGTGGAAAAATGACCGCAAAAGCTACAGGCACTGCAACTATTACTGTAAAGACAGCTGACGGCAGAAGTGAAAGTGTAAAGATAACGGTAGGTTCTGCCAACAAGTGGAGAACAGGAAACTTCGACTCAGGCTATACTGCAAAGGGTTACACCACGGTTACTCTTAACAAAAATGCCGGAGACGGTAAAATCAAGATTTATACCTATGATGCTATGGGATATAAGACCAGCGGACAGATTCACGTTACATTAAGAGACTGGAAAGGAAACTGGATATGTGAGTTTGACTGTAAGTCAGGTGATACACTTAATCTCGGTGCCAACTACGGAGAGTACAGGGTTTATGTTGCTAAGAAAAAGTATCCTGATACAATTAAAGGTAATAGTGATGATTTTATCAATGTTGGTAAATGTCAGTCCTGGGCGATTGAATGCACAAAGAATTGTTACATCTGAACTATACAAAAACAAATATGGTAACGCTTCATAAAAAGGAGCGTTACCATACAGGGAAAAGGAGCAAGAGAATATGGCTGAAGAAAGAAAATGCTTTAAATGTATCTATTGTGAAAGGGATTGGGGTTCGAACTGGGGCTGGTACTGCACTCGAAAGAGAACTCATGTAAGACCTGACGATTACTGCGGATATTTTGAGTTGAAATAAATTATTTAATTTTAACTTTAACTTTCATTTCCGCTCTCCCTTATATTAAATCATTGTTACTTAATTTAAAATCATAAATTGTCAGACGAAAGGTGATAAGATGAAAAAGATAATTTCAATTTTAATGGTGGTAATTACTCTTGTATCCGGTTTTAGTCTTTCGGCAAGTGCGGCAAATCTCAGCAGTTGCAAATGGAATACCAATTATATGTATGTAACGGAAAAAGGTACTGCGTACGGTACAAACACATTCACTATTTACGGAGAGTTAGGACAGAAAAAAGTAAGAATTAAGAATTCTACTGCCGGTAGCCTCCTCAAAGTAAAGGATTGTGAAGATGACGTTTACGATGTTGCTAAATTCAGCGTTAAAATATACAAGAGCAGCAAATTGGTTAAAAGCTATACTGTTAAGCTTGGCGGCACATTTATTTTACCGTCAGGTTGGGGTACAAAATATACAGTAAAGATTAAGTATATTCCCCCGACTAATATGACATATATGTATAAAAAATGCTGTGCGAGCAACGCGTGGTATTTAACTTATAAATTAGTTGAACTTTAATGAGTATTGACTTCAATTTACACTTGAAAAAGACCTTCCCGTAACGGGAAGGTCTTTTTCTTTTGCCATCTTACTTAAAGTTAGAAGCTTTGCAGGAAATAACTTTATGTATTTATTTTAATATTCTCTTGACAAATGCTTTGTTTTGAATTAAAATAACTTTTGCTGTTGATCAGCAAAAACTTCGTATATGCGGATATGGCGGAATTGGCAGTTTCCGACCGAGCGCCGCCGGTGTGGCGGATGCAGCGAGAGTCGGAAAGGCGCAGCGGTCAAAATTGTGCGAGCGAAAAGCGAGCAAACAATTTTGGGCACCGCAAGAGTCACGCGAAACGCGGATGCCATATTCGGAACAACTTAATAACATGCGGGTATGGCGGAATTGGCAGACGCGTTAGATTCAGGTTCTAATAGTTGCAAGGCTGTGCAGGTTCAAGTCCTGTTACCCGCACCAAAAATCTTCTGATACCGTAAGGTATCGGGAGATTTTTTTGTGTAATTCAAGGACTTGAACCTGAGAAGGTCTGAGCGTTAAGAAAACAGTTCGGTGAACTGTTTTCAGCGAAGGGCGGTGAGGCGGGTACCGAATGCGAAGCATTGGGTCGCCGAGCCAAAAGTGTGCGAAGCACACGGTCAAGTCCTGTTACCCGCACCCCAAAAAGACAGTCTTCGGACTGCCTTTTTCTTTTGCCGAAAACTTGTTGTCAAATTCAACTTATTATGGTAGCATAGAATAAAACTATACAAGGGAAATTTTGCTATGCTTTTTAATGAAACTACCGTTTCCGGTTTTACTGTTAAAAACAGAATAATGCGCAGTGCGACACACGACGGGCTTGCGGATGCAAACGGTGCACCAAGCGACAAGCTGATTGAAAAATACGTTCAGCTGGCACAGGGTGAGGTTGGTTGTATTATAACCGGCTATGCCGCTGTGAGCAGAAACGGTGTTTCGCCTTACCCGAGGATGCTGACGATTTTTGATGACAGCGTAATCGGAAGATATAAGGCTCTTACGGATGCCGTACATGAATATTCCGTACCCGTTGTTTTACAGCTTGCCCATTGCGGCAGGCAGACCTCGTCAAAGGCAATCGGTATGCAGAAGGTTGCGCCCTCAAACGTGCTTCACACCTTCTATCCCGACAAGGCGAAGGAGCTTACCGACGGCGAAATCTACGCAATTATTGACGATTTTGTTGCGGCGGCTGTCAGAGCGGAAAAGGCAGGCTTTGACGCTGTTCAGCTTCATGGCGGTCACGGATACTTGCTCCACGATTTTCTTTCACCCTTCGGCAACAGAAGAAAAGACAGCTGGGGCGGCAGCCTTGAAAACAGAGTCAGAATTGTTGAGCTGATTATTAAGGGTATAAAAGCAAAAACAAAGCTCCCTGTGTGGATTAAGATAAGTGCAGAGGACAACAGAAAAGGCGGTATGAACATAGCTTCATCCGTTGAGATGTGTAACCTCCTTGAAAAAGCAGGCTGTGATGCAATTGAGGTTTCGTGCGGCACGGTTCAGGACGGAATGAACACTATGCGCAGTAAGCTGATGCCTATGGATGCGGTGTTTAAATACCGAGAGCCTTGTGCATCGTTCCCGAAGTGGCTCAACGCAATTGCTCTGCCTGCCGCTAATCTTATCAATCCGCTGATCAAGCAGCCGTCACCGCTTGAAAATTTCAACGTCGGCAATGCCGAAAAAATAAAGAATAGCGTTTCAATTCCCGTAATTGCTGTCGGCGGAATACATAAGGTCATCGATATGGAGAATATTCTGGCAAGCGGTAAGGCGGATTTTGTTTCAATGTGCCGTCCGTTTATCTGCGAACAGAATCTGGTAAAGAAGCTTAAAAACGGTCAGGGGCAAGCAAAGTGCATTATGTGTAATTACTGCGGTCTTGTAATTGAAAAAGAGCCGACAAGATGTCTGTACGGCAGGGTTAAATAACAAACGATTTTTATGTGGAGGTGCTGAAATGGCTGTATATTTTATTGATTATGAAAATGTCAGGGTCGATGGTCTTAAAGGTGTATCAAAGCTGGGTGAGGATGATTCCGTCTGCATTTTTTACAGCGAAAAAGCCAACACGCTTACTTTCGGTTTGCACAGACGCCTGTGTGAGTGCAAGGCGGATATTGAATATTTCAAGGTTGCGACAGGCACTCCCAATTCTCTTGATTTTCAGCTTACCTCACTTTTGGGCTTTAAGATTGCACGGGACGAAACACAGGAGTACGTTATCGTTTCAAAAGACAAGGGCTTTGACAGCACGGTTGAATTCTGGTCAAGAAAGAAAATTGATATTACCCGTGTTGAAGACATCACAACTGATGTGCAGAATTCAAAAAATGAGCTTATGCAGGAAATAACTACGCTCATCGGTAAGGAAAACGCAACATATTCCGCCGCCGTTTTTGATGCGATTACTCAACGCAAAAGCAAGGAAGGCATACACAATTTCCTGATGAAAGAGCTGCACGACAACAAAAAGGTAACCGAGCTTTATAAGAAAATTAAGCCGTTACTCAAGGATAAGAGCTGATAAATTAAAATGGCTGTATCGCTTGCTTGAAGTGATACAGCCGTTTTCTGATGTTATTGTTTTTTACTGTTTACAGTCTGCAATTGCCTGCGTTGCCCTTTGCGGGTAGTCGGTCATAATGCAGTCGGCGCCGTTAAGGGTGAGGTGCTTTATGTCTTCCTCGTTATTGATTGTCCAGTACTGAACGGCAATGTTGTTCTTGTGTGCGTAGTTGAGCAGCTCTCTTGTGCCCAGGTTAATTATGTTGTCAAATGCGTTTTCGCCGTAGGGAATCTGAAGCGCGATATAGCTCGGGGCTACGTCCTGCAAATCCCAGCCCATACGCTGGTAGAAATAAAACTGTACCGCTTCAATTGCGTCTGCCGTGCGGCTGATTCCGGGGTAATTCTTTTTCATATATCCCGAAACGTCGGGGGCAAAAGTTGACCAGATTACTCTGTCCTGCAGGTTTCTTTCCGTAATTATTTCGTACAGCCTGTCAACGGCTTTTTTGCCATTTGAGCCAATGCTTTTGACCTCAATGCAGTAGGTGTATTCTTTTTCACCGCTGTTTGCTTCGGCGTAGTCAATAACCTCGTCACAGGTGGTTACACGCAGATTGTCGGGGATTTCATCGCCTCTTAAGCCTCTGTATGGGTAGCTGCCGTCACCCTTGAAGTTTTCGCCCATATTAAGCGCCTTTGCTTCCTCAAGCGTGAGTGAGGAAACGTAGTTGTTCTTCTTGCCGAAAACCTTGACTGCGTTGGTTATTTTGTCGTAGCTCAGGTCGTGCATGAGCACAAGCTCACCGTCTTTTGTCACCTGAACGTCAAATTCAAGCATATCCACGCCGAGAGTATCGGCGTTTTCTATTATGTTTTCAAACGCCATCATCGTGTTCTGCGGTGCAAGACCTGCACCGGAGCGGTGTGCCGCAACAACAGGGGAGAGGTATTCGGTTATGTAGGGGTTGGTTGCGTTTTCGTTGATTTCAACGGCTGTGTCGGGGCTGCCCTCGTTGCCCATTGTGGCAAGTATGGGAATGAGCATAACAGCGGCGACAACGCCGTGGAAAACGTTTTTCAAAGTCAGAAATAAAGCGGACATATCTTTTTTACTCCTTTTAAAAATCACCGACATTATACCGCAAATACAAATTTCTTGCAAGAGAATAAAAGGTTATTTATATTATTTGACAACAGGCAAAATTTAGTGTACTCTATAAGGTAATAATATAATAGGAGAATTTTTGATGTTTGATAAAATAATCGCTTTTCTGATGTCGGTTGTAACGTTTTTTGCAAGCCTTCTGGGCATCGGAATGAAGAAGGGTGATGCAGTAATGTATACGGATATTTCCTACGGTCTTCACGAAAGACAAAAGCTCGACCTCTATCTGCCGACAGACTGCGGTGATGATATGGGTCTTGTGCTCTATATTCACGGCGGTGCGTGGATAGGCGGCGACAAAGAAATTTATTATTCCACACTTGAGCAGATGGCAGAAAAATACGGTGTAGCCTGTGCCGCCGTCAACTACCGTTATATCAGCGAAGATGTAAACTTGCTCGACATAATGGACGATATTGATGCCGCTATGAAGTGCATAAAGAAAAAAGGCAAAATGCACGGTATAGATATAAACCGCTCAATTCTTACGGGCGGCTCGGCAGGCGGTCACCTTTCCCTGCTTTACGCTTATTCAAGGGTTGAGGGCTCGGCAATTCCTCCTGTTGCGGTTATGAGTGACTGCGGTCCGACAGACCTTTCCGACGATTATTACTACTATAATGAAGATCTCGGCAAGGGTAACGGTCTTGGCGGCGATGAAGTTATCTCACAGCTTATCAGCTGGGGTACGGGTGTTGAAATGACCCGTGAAACAAGGGCGGATTATCTCAAGGAAATTGCAGAGGTTTCTCCGCTTACCTATGCAAATAAAAATTCTGTTCCCACGATTATCAACCACGGTATGGTTGACGATATAGTTCCCTTCAGAAACGCTGTTGCGCTTGAAGCGAAGCTCACCGAGCTTGGTGTTGAACATGTTTTCAACGTTTACCCCAACTCGGGTCACGGTCTCGACCGGGATCCCGATTCGACGGCACGTGCGCAGGAGCTTTTCGGCGAATATATTGAAAAATACGTTAAGTAACTAAGGAGGATATAAAAATGGATTTAGGCGATCTTGCAACTAAAGCCTTAAGGGCGATTGCAATTAAAAAGGGTAAGTCCCTTGCAAAAAAAGTTCAGGCACCCGTAATCGAAAAGGCACAGCCGATTGTTATGAAAAACAAGACGGACGATCTTTTCAACGCAGGCTTTGCCTGCACGGAGGTTATGCCCAAGGACGTAACCGCAAAGAAATATTACATAGCAGGCTATAAAATGGATCACCCCGTAACCGGTGTCAACGACCCGCTTACGGTACGCGCAATGTGGCTTGACTGTAAGGACGGTGGCGGTATTGTGCTTGTCAGCGCAGACGTTATCGGTCTTACGGGATTTGAAGTAAACCGCGTGCGCGAGTCTCTTGCAGATTTCACAAAGAAGACGGACTGCAAGCTTATCAATATTTCCTGCACACACTCACACGCAAGTATTGACACAGTCGGCTACTGGGGCAGACTTATGCCTCCGCAGAGCGGTGTTGACAAGGAATATCTTGAGCAGCTTCTTGCCGCAATCAAAAAGGTTTGTATCGAAGCATATGAGAACCGCAAGGAAGGCAAAATGTACGTCGGCAGTATCCGTGTACCCGAGGTTATCGGTACGGGCAGAGCCTCTGTTGACGACAGGCTGACTCGCTTCCGCTTTGTACCCGAGGACGGCAGTGCAGAAACCTGGTTCCTCAACTTCGGTGCTCACCCCAACACTATGGGCGGCGACTGCACAATGGTCAGCGCAGACTATCCCTACTACCTGCGTGAGGCTATAAACAGAGAAAGGTCCGTCAACGTTCTCTTCAGCGTCGGTCCGATTGCTTCCGTCAATATCGAGGACCTTGCAGAGGACAGAGTTGAAAGAACAAAGCTCGGCGGTGAAATGCTCGCAAAGGCGGCTTTCGCAATTGATAATGATGAGCTTATGCCTGCAGAAATTACTGTTGTTCACCAGCCGTACTACGCACCGATTGAAAACTACGTGCTCGGCTTTATGTTCATTCTCGGTCTTTGCTCTGCAAGAGCATATCCCAACAAGGACAGCTCACTCGGTCTTGCCCTGCTTACGGAAATGAACTATATAAAAATCGGCACACAGAAGATTCTTACCCTCGGCGGTGAAACCTTTGCCGAAAACGTTGACGGTAAGTATTTCGACGCCGCAAATTCGGGCACAGGCATCGGTCCCGAGGTAAATGCAAAGCCCCTGCGTGAAATCGCAAATGACGACAAGCTCGTTATCTTCGGTGTTACCAACGATATGACGGGTTATATGGTGCCCACAAATAACGTTGTGCTTCACCCGACACAGGCATATCTTTCCAGTTACAGGGATAATCTTGACCGTAACCACTACCACGAAACAAACGGTCTGAGCGTTGAAATAACACACCTTGTCGCAAAGCTGTTTGAAGATATAATCAAAAGAACAGAAGGCTGAAAATAAAAAAGGGAAAAGGGGAAAACCAATGAAGAAAAGGTTGATTAAAATTATTTCCGTTGTGCTTACCGCCGCTTTGCTTTTTGTAACGGTGCCCGCAACGGCATTCGCACAGAATACGGACAGCGGTGTGCTGGATATCGGTGTTATGACCGACCTGCACTACTACTCGCCCAAAAACGTTGACGATATGACGGCTTTCGGTGTAGCCAGCGAAAAGACTATATCCGCAAGCCACCTTTCACACGATATTCTCTTTACTGCACTTGATTTCTACAAGGTCAAGGCGGAAAACGGCGAGCTTGACTACCTGTTCGTTCCCGGCGACCTTACCAAGGACGGCGACCTTGTAAGCCACACAGAGCTTGCAGGTATTCTCGAAAACTGGGAAGAGGAAACAGGCATTCCCGTTCTTGTTACAAACGGTAACCACGATATAAATAACTCTAACGCAAAGGTTTTCAAGAACGGTGAGCTTACAAAGGACGGTGCCGAAATTACAACACCCGAGCAGTTCCGTGAGCTTTATAAAAACCTCGGCTATGACCTTGCTGTTGAAGAATTCACACCTCCCTCAGGCGAAAAAGCAGGTATGCTCTCCTATGTTGCCGAACTCAAGGACGGCTACCGCCTTGTTGTAATCGACGGCGGTATCTATTCGGCAGATGCTACACCCGACGGTGTTGACGAGCACGAAACAGCAGGTAAGTATTCCGAAGCTACTCTTGACTGGGCACTTGAGCAGGTTGAAGATTCAACAGAAAAGGGCTACAGCGTAATCGGTATGACCCATTGGAATATCGTTTCCCACCTCGGCTATAAGGAGCATGCAACCTTTACAGCCTTCCTTATTGAGGACAGTCAGTACGTTGCAGAGCTTCTTGCTGACGCAGGTATGAAGTACGTATTCACAGGTCATATGCATATCCACGATATCTCCCAGCTTGTTTCCGATAACGGAAATATCATTTACGATATCGCAACGTCCTCTCTTATCAACTTCCCCAACCTTATCAGAACCGTTCAGTTTGATAACACAACCGACGGCGTTATCAAGGCAGATATAAAGAGCCACAATTTTGACGAGCTCAAGCCTCTCACCTGGAACGGCAAGACCTTTGAGCAGCCGTTTTCAAGCTATGCCTTCGGCATCAACTTTGTAGGCAACAGCGCAAAGGATATGGTAATGGATCTTGCCGGCTATTATGTCGACAGCTTCATTCCGCAGATTAAAGCCGCAGGCGGTCTTTACAACTTCCTCAACGATATGCTCGGTCTCGAAGCCCTGATTGACGGTCTGTTTGACGACCTTCTGGGCGGCGGCATCGGCTTTGCAGGTATCACAATTCTCGGCACAAAGAACGCAATGGGTCTTATCAAGGACCTTTGCCGACAGATTGATGAGGCTTACGTCGAACACCCCGAAGAGCTTATGGGTATGGTTTCCGACCTGCTCGACGGTCTTCTTGAAATCCCCGTAAGCGATATTCCCTGCACAAAATTCCTTGATTCTTACGGCTTCGGTGATGCTTCAAGAGGAGGCAACTTCGGCGAAATGGTTTCGAGCGTACTTGTTTATATGTACTATCCCGGTGCGGATATGTCCGATGATGCTTTTGTTCAGGACGTTATGGCAAAGCTTGAAACCGGTGAAATTTCCACCAAGGTTTTCGGTGCGCTTATTGACCACCTTGTCAACGGCTTCCTGCTTGACGGTCTGCTCAGCACACTTGACCTTAACCTTGCTTCCGCCTTCCCCTTCGGCACTATAGGTCACGTTCTTGTTACCGCAATTGATACCGTTCTTACCGTTGTTCTCTGGGGTAACAAGTCCTTTACAAATATTGCAAATACTGTTATCGGTCTGCTCGGTGCATTCGGTGTGCTTGAAGGCACGGACGTAAACAGCCTTCTCAACCACTACATAGACGAATACCTTACACCGAGCCAGTTCGAGACAATTGACGGTGAGCTCAAGACCTTTATAAACGATTTCTGTATTGACGATAATTCAGAGGACTGCAACATAGTCCTTACTGCAAATCTTGATGGCGGATATGAGGTTCAGGCAACTGCAGACAATATGCGCCTGCCCTCAAATATCGCTGTTTCCTTCGGCGATGATTCCGCTTCAACACGAAACATCAGCTGGGTTACAAAGAAGAGCGTAACAGGCTCTGACGTTCAGATTTCGCTTGATGCGGCGGCTCTTACCGACGAGCTTCCCGAGGGAGTTAAGGTTACAACAACAAGCGAAAAAGTACAGCGTATGAACTATGGTATTGATATCGGTATCGCAGGACTTCTCAAGTATTTCTTCGACGTTAACCGCCACACCGCAAAAATCGAGGGCCTCAAGCCCGGAACAACCTACTACTACCGTATAGGCGATGCCGCAAAGGGCTACTGGAGCCCTGTCGGCACAATCACAACCGCCGACAATTCCGACTCCTTCACATTCTTCCATATGAGTGACTCACAGTCCGGTCTGGAGCGCCAGTACAAGGTATGGGCAAACGTTGTTGATACCGCATACACAATGTATCCCGACGGTGCGTTTATTCTCCACACGGGCGACCACGTTGATCACGGCGACAACTTCCACCACTGGAAGTGGCTTCTCAACACAGCGGCTCCGAATCTTATGAATACCGCTTATATGCCGACTGCAGGTAACCACGAGGAGCACGGCACCTTTGCAATTCAGACAAACTTCCTTCTTCCCGCGCACCCCGAGCAGGACGAGGAAACAGGTACTTATTATTCCTTTGAATACAACAACGCTCTTTATATGGTTCTTAACTCCAACAGCCTTAACGAGGACGAGGGCCTGAGCGACGAGCAGATTGAGTGGATGAAGGCTACAGCCGCCGCAAGCGATGCAGACTGGAAGTTCGTTGCACTCCACAAGGCGGTTTACTCCAACGGTTCACACTACGATGATGGTGACGTTATCGAAATGCGTGCACAGCTTTCAACACTTATGCCAGAGCTCGGCGTTGATATGGTTTTCCAGGGTCACGACCACGTATACCTGAGAACGGATGCAATGAACAACAACGAGGTTGTCGAGGTTTACGAAATGAGCGTTGACAATAACGGCAAGACCTACACCGCAAAGGTTAACCCCGACGGTACGGTTTACGTAATTGATGCCTGCTCGGGTGTCAAGTACTACCAGACCAAGGATGCGGCAGACACAGACGAGCTCTTCCCCAGAGCAGAAGCTATCGTTGATGCAACCTATCCCGTATTTGCGGCTATCCGCATCGAGGGTAACTCACTCTACTTCGATTCCTACGCAGTAACCGAAGAAGGCACAGAGTGCATCGACTCCTTTGCAATTGTCAAGGATGCCACAATCGAAACACCCAAGT
Organism: Acutalibacteraceae bacterium; assembly: GCA_045654045.1. GTDB lineage: Bacteria > Bacillota > Clostridia > Oscillospirales > Acutalibacteraceae > UBA8612. The sequence goes on along the minus strand of JAZOMP010000015.1, from coordinate 22,270 downwards.
ATGAGCAGGGCGGCAAGTGCCCACTCAACAAGCTCTTCGCAGCATAACGGCATAAAAATAAACTGCTTGATTTTCGCGTGATGAAAGTCAAGCAGTTTTCTTATATCTTTTTATGTTTTTTTATTGTGTCAACCGCCAGCCTCCACAGCGGCAGTATATAGGGGAAGAAGGCGAAAACGATACAGACCGGTGAGCAACCTACCGATGCTATCGGTACAGCCGCCGCCGTTGACCACGGGATAAGCGCGGGTATCAGTACTGCCGTATCTTCAAGGTGGATTGCCTTGCTTTCATCGTCCTTTTCAATATGGCTGCAAAGCTGGTGCGTAAGCATTATTGTCAGCGTCTGGTTGCAGGCAATTATACTGCTCACCGTTGCCGCACAGAGCATGGCTATGTAGGGCGTAGTACGTGCCGAAAGCGTTGATATTGCGTCCTTTGCACCGTCAAGCAGACCCGTTTTCTTGAATATTCCCGAATATGAGGACGAAAGGCAGACTATAGCGCCTGCACGCAGCATTGATACTATTCCGCCGCCGCTTAAAATTGCGTTAACCTGAGCATTTTCACTCGTGAAGCCGTTCAGCATCAGCATCGGTAAATCACCCGGAGACGTGTGTTGAATAAACAGGGAAATCGGAATTGAAATAAGTATGCTTGCCGTCATTGTTATTCTTACGTTCACCTTGAAAAGCGAAAGAACAATTATCGCCGCCGCAGGCAGAAGCGTTACGGGGTGAAGCGTGAATTCGCTGCCGAAAATCGCCTTAAGGTCGGGGATTTCACCTGAATGGTCTGATAATATGCCGAGCAGAGTATAAAACACGCAGGTAATTATAAACGGGAAAATGCAGGTGCGGAGCATATTTTTTATGTTGGTAAAAATATTCGTGTGTGTAAGCTGTGCGACAAGCAGGGCACTTGTTGCAACGGGTGAGCAGCGGTCGCCGAAGTATGCTCCCGAAAGCACCGCGCCGCCAACAAGCACGGGGTCAATTTCAATTGCGGCGGCAACCGTTGCGCAGATTACACCCATAGTTGCCGAAGTTCCGAAGGCAGTACCCGTCAGGCACGAAACAAGGCAGTTGAGCAGAAAGGTCATCACAAGAAAAACCGAAGGCCTTATTACGTTTGCGGCATAGCAGACAATTGTGGGTATAGTGCCTGCATCACGCCACACAGCCGTAAGTATACCGATAAAAAAGAAGGATATCAGTACGTTTTTTACCTTCTTGACTCCTGAAAGCGACATTTTGCCGAGCTCTTTCCATGAAAAGCCTTTTTTCTTGCCGTATAGAAGAAAAAGCACAAGTCCTGCAACAAGGGCATACAGTATTGAAAAATCGAATAATATGCACAGTAGCAGCATACTGCAGAAAAGCGAAAGAACAATAATTTCCAAACCGTTACCCCTTATAATAGCTCATTTAGCAGGGCTTCACAGCCCTCGACAATGTCGTTATACGTTGTTGAAAAATCTCCCGTGTACCACGGGTCGGCAACGTTACCGGGACGGCTTGTGTGATTCATCAGCTTGCTGATTTTGCCGTCAGGGTCGCCGCCAAGCATACGCAGCATATTGCGAAGATTGTTTTCATCCATACAAATTAAATAATCGTATTTATCGTAGTCGCTTTTCGTCAGCTGTACGGCACGCTTTCCCTCGCAGGAAATGCCGTGCCTTGCAAGCTCCCTTTTTGCAGGCGGATAAACGGGGTTGCCGGTACCGTTCCATATTTCCTCTGTGCTTGTGGCACAGGAAGCAATGTGAAACTTATCAGCAATTCCACGCTTTTGAACCATATCCTTAAGTATAAATTCCGCCATAGGACTGCGGCAGATGTTGCCGTGGCAGACAAAAAGAACTTTAATCATAGAGTTTCTCCGATTGTAAAATATTGCTGCGAATGAATAATGAATGGTGAATATTGAATAATGAATAATTGTGGGCGGGATACCCGCACCCGGAGTGTATTATATGGGTAAGGGCATAGCCCTTCCTTTATTATTCATTTTTCATTAGTTACGTAGTAACTTTCCCTGCCCGTTTAAGAACGGATATAAGCGGACAGATAAGCACACCGCACAGCAGATTGCTTACACCGTGTGTTATGTCAAACGGCAGACCTGCAGCTATCCAGGCGAGCATACCGTTGAAATCCAGTCCGAAAAGTATTGCCTGTGCAGGTGCGTAAAGCACGCCATAAAGCAGTCCGTGCAGACCGCATACGACCATATAAACTATCGGCTTTATTTTCTTCGGCATATTCTTGGGCAGCAGCATTACTGCGCCCCAGAGTACCGCCCAGATGTAAAGATAGGGTATCCACCACGTTGCAAAGCCGTTAAGCAGACCCGTTATGAAAACAAAGACGTACAGCGGATAAAGCGCTTTTTTTCTGTAAACCACAGTCATTGCAACAATAAAAGTGCCGATAAGGTGGATGTTGGGTAAAATGTCCATTAACACCTTTGAGGCGTACATCATTGCGCCGAGCATTGCAAAAACGGCGGTTTCACGTACGGTAAGCTTCATTTGCTTACCACAAAGCCGTAGCTTTCCCCTGCAACGATTTCGGTCATATCAACGCCTGTCGGTGCCATATTGCCGTCAATATAAAATGCCCAGTATGTGCCTGTCGTGTCATAGTCGGCAGTAATACCGTTTACCTTTTTGACGTAAAGGCCGTACTGACCTTCCTCACCCTCGATAAGCCCTAATTCCTGCAAGGCTTCACCGACAACAGTTTTGTCCGTGTGAATTTCAAAGGCGGTTTCGTTGCCTTCGCCGTCTGTTACGGTAAAGAGGAAGCTTGTTTCGCCCTCACCAAGCACCGTTGCCTGGATTTCGGGTGCTTCGACGGATGATTTTTCTTCCGTAACAGGGGGTGTAGTGTTGTTGCATCCGCTTGCAAAAAGTGCTATTGCCGCAATAAGTATTATGCAGATAAGCGTCGGTAATAATTTTTTCAACTTCATTTTTTGAACACTCCTTGTAGTGCCTTACATTCTTGTAACGTCACCGTTTTTTACGGTGTAGTGCAGTTCTATACGGTCGTTTGCTTTGAGGATATATTTGTCCGAGGACGTGTAGGGAAAGTTGCCGTTTACGCTGTACAGCCAGCCGCTTGCGCCGCCGCAATCCTTTTCGTAAAGACCGCCTATTCCCTTTATATATCCACGGCTTTCGTTAATTTCTGTTCCGCTCTGCTTACAGGCGGCTTTTATGGCATCCAGAGCTGTGCTGTCGGGTGCAACTTTTACGGTGGTGTCAATAAGTATTCCGCTTTCGGGAATCATACTGCCGTAATTGCCCTTATTTCTTATACCATAATCAACGGCGTTTTTGCAACTGCAAAAAACGGTTACGGTAATTTTTTTATCTTCTGTTGTTGCTGGAACAGCTTTTGTTGTTGCCGGCGCAACAGCGTTAAGCCCCGGGTTTTCAGCTTGTGGCGGTGTTGTTGCTTGTGTCGGCTTTTGTGTTGTTTGTACCGCTGTGGTCGGCACAGTAGTGTGTGTGGTTGTCGAAGCTTCGGTAATCACCGCCGTTGTGCTTGTTAAAGCAGGCTTTGTTACGGTTGTCCCTTCCGTAGTCATAACGGTTGCAGTGGGGATTGAAACGGTAGTGCTTGTTGCCGTAACAGAGCTTTCTTCGGCGGATTCTGTGCTTTCTTCCGTGCTTGTTGCAGTAATAATCCGAGAAGAAGCTTCGGCTATTTGCTGTGCAACGGTCGTGTTTTCATGGGCGTTTTTGCTTTTTGTACAACCTGTAAAAACAAGTAAAATAACAGCAGTCAGTATAATAATACGTTTCATGGTTTTGTTTCTCACTTTCTGCAGCACCGACGGGTTAGGTCGGCGCCGCATTCTGACAATTTACGCTCGTTTTCGGTCAAAGTGTCCGTAATTACGGCTGAGCGTAAAGCTCAAGACCGAAGAGGTTAAAGAAAAATTCTACGACAGAAACTATAAATTCAGCAACAGAGGGGAGTAGCTTTGCCAGCCATGAGCTGCTGATATCGTGCTTTATTGAGTCGAGCACGGAAAGGTCGTACAAGCCTTCCTCGTTGTTTGCGAAACGCTCGTAGGCTTCTACAGCCATAAGGAGCTGATAGCTTGTCATAATGTTGGAAGAGCCGTCCCAGCAGCGTGCGCCGCCGTCCTCATTGATGAATGATGAAAGCGAGGCGAGCATATTGCTTTCGCCCTTTGTAAAGTCTGCGCCCAACGGGTCAACGCCGACACAGCAAAGACCGATAAGAATCTGTGACGTGCTTTCTGCGCTGACGCCCCATGCGCCGTAACCGCCGTCGTTGAGTTGGTTTGCCTTTGCGAAAGCAACCGCTTTTTCAATAGCGGCGGCAACCTTGCTGTCATCTGCAAAAATTGCAAGAGCCTGAAGTGCCATACCCGTTGAGTCAGGGTCACCGCTTACTGTCCAGTAAGCCCCGGGGTCAGCCTTTACGTTGGAGTTGAAGCCGCCGTCATCACGCTGAGCTTCAAGAATTACGCCGAGAAGCTTCTGCTGGGCTTCCTGCGCGTAGTTTGCGGCGTCAAGTGCAATAAGCGCATAGAAAAGACCGCCTGTATAAATTTCCGCCTCGTAATCAACGGCAACAATTGCATCAAGCAGATTTACTCCGCCGATGTTCCTGGGGTTAAGCCCGACGGACATTGCGGCAAGGGCAAGCCTTGCGTAGTCGCTTAAGTAAAGTGAATCGAAATTCTCCTTGACGGCTTCGCCTATGTATGCTTTGTAAGCCTCAACGTAGCTGTCGGAGCCGTATCTTGCTGTGGCAAAAAGCGTCCAGTCAAGATATGAGTCGATTTTGGTGTCTTTTGCCGCTTCTTCAACGGTAATGCTCTTCTGCAGCCAGGCGGTAACGCTGTCTGCCATTTCGTCTGCGGAATAAGCGGAAGCCGAAATTCCGGAAAGCATAACAAGGGCGAGAAGAAGCGAAATAATTTTTGTGATTTTTTTCATTGCTTTTGTATCCTTTCTGACAAAAAAATAAAAGCACTCACTTTCATGGTGAGTGCTTTGCGGACACAATGACACTAAGCACACCCAACGCTGAAGCTGCAAGTGTGCTGACGGTCATCAATATCCTTCCCACCGAAAGATTTGAGCTTGACTTTGTACGGCACGTCTCCTGGCTTTGCTTCGTTCGCCGCTTTTCGCCTTCCCGAATCGGATGATTCAGTGACATATAATGAAAAGCATTGTCTGCAATACAGTAGCGGGGGCTGCTGCGGATTCTGACCGCATTCCGTTTTAATTCCTGCCCCGAAAAGCAGGAAACCGCACAAAGGTAAATTGTCATAAATATTATATTTTCAGCCTATGCTTTTGTCAACAAAAAAAGTTTTGCTCATTTTCAAAAAAATTTCCTTTAAGATAGTGACAAATCAGATAAATAGTATTATTATATATATTAATTATATAATAATAGGAGGAGTATGGAATGTTCACGAAAATAATTTCGTTTGTTATGGCGGTTATAACCTCGCTGCTCGGTGCGGGTAATTCTGCATTTGCCGCTGCTGCGGACAATGCATTTTCTTCTGCGTTGTCGCTGGTTACGGAGCGTTCTGCCTTCCTTGAGGATATAACGGATAAGGATGTTTCACAGTTTGACGAAAACAGCGGCTATATTAAGAATATGCTTCTCGTTTTCTTTGAAGAGGACGCATCCTTCTTCGATAAGCTTTCGGCGCTTGGCAAAACGGGCGGCGCGGTTGTCGGCAGTATGCCCGAGGCTCAGCTTTGCGTTGTAAGAACGAACGGTCTCAATTATGAAAAGCTTACCGCACTGTGCGAAGAAATAATGCTTGACGAAGCGGTTGCGCTTGCGAGCGTCTGCCCTGCTTCAAGAATAGCTGACCAGTACACACCCAACGACCCGTTCACCGATTATGACTGGTACACCGAAACGTGGAACGAGGCTTATCCCGAGGGCTACAACTGGTGGCTCGAGGCAATTGAAGCAAGAGCGGCGTGGGGTTATGACAACTACTTTGAAGATATTGATATCGGTGTTGTTGACGGCGGCTTCAACGAGCTTCACGAGGAGCTGGATGGTAAGATTTCCTTCCCCTCTGCAAGCGAGGCAAAGCGCAACAACCGCAGCTACCACGGTACACACGTTGCCGGTATCATTGCCGCAAAGGCAGATAACGGTGTAGGCATCAGCGGTATCTGTCAGAATTCCGAGCTTATATGCGTTGACTGGAGTCCTTCAGGGTCGCAGATGTGGATTGGCGATGTTGCTATTTTCTTCGGCTTCGGCAAGGTTGTCAAGGCAGGTGCAAAGGTGCTCAACTTCTCTCTCGGTGCTTCAGGCTCACTCGGCGCAAACCAGAGGTCTTGGGGCGGTCTTGTTCAGAATCTTGACGCGCTGCTTTATTCCTGCTATATGTCCGCTCTGCTCAACAGCGGTTACGATTTTGTGGTTGTTCAGTCAGCGGGTAACGGCAACTCTGAGGGCAGAGCGGTTGATGCAAGCGCAAACGGCTGCTTCTGTGCAATAAATGAAAAAAATACTTTTATTCCTTATCCGGGAATCAAGCCGCGAGATCTGCTCGACAGAATTATAATTGTCGGCAGCGCAAGAGTTGAAAACGGTGAATACATCCAGTCTGATACATCCAACGTAGGTGATACGGTTGATATCTGCGCACCGGGTGTGGATGTTTACAGCTGCTCAACGGAAGGTTATATGAGCCTTTCCGGCACTTCAATGGCAGCGCCCGTTGTAACGGGTATAGCTTCTCTGGTCTGGTCGGTTGACAGCAGCTTAAGCGGTGCAGACGTCAAGAGAATAGTCTGCTCAAACACCTGCGACACGGTTGCGCCTGCACCCGAATATTACTTCGATTCGCTGAATATAAAAACATACCCGATGGTAAATGCAAAGCTTGCCGTTGAAGCGGCTTTGAAGAATAAATACGAAATGAATACCGTCAGCATAAACCTCGGCGGTACGTCACAGATTAAGTTTACCGATGAGAATTCACAGGCATTTGTTTTTGAAACTGATGCTTCGGGAATAATAACCTGCCTGCTTGAAAGCGGTGTTTATTCTGTTGAGGTAAACGGAGCGGTTGTCTGCACGGACTTTACCGTTGAAGGCGATACGGAGTTTGTTTTTTAAACTGACATTTACGGAGAAACATATATGGATACAGGGCTTATCGCTTCAAGGCTTTTCGCCTTTGCGGCGGACGGTGTGCCCTGTGAGGAACTGAAAAACGAGCGGATTGATTATCCTGCGCTTTATAAATTTTCAAAAACTCACAGTATTGTAAACACCGTCTGCTACGCACTAGAAAAACTGAATATGCTTCCCGAAGAATATGCTGCACCATTCCGACGCGAGCTTAAAATAGGCAGGGCGAGAGAGGCAACGCAGGAGCTTGAGCTTGAAGAAATTTCGGCTCAGCTTGAAAGCAGGGGAATAAAGTATATGCCGCTCAAGGGCAGCGTGATGAAGCACCTTTATCCCCGACCCGACCTTCGCTCGATGTGTGACCTCGACATTCAGTACGATAAATCACGCAAGGCTGAGCTTGATGAAATAATGCTCCCTATGGGCTACGAGGTTGCAGAGGTTTCGTGTACGGATGGTGTGAATATCGCATATATCAAAAAGCCGTTTATGTATATCGAGTTTCACGGTGTGCTGATGGATACCGATATTCCGCTTTACAACAGCTACTTCGGTACGGATTTTGAGCGTACCGTGCCCGACTCGGGCTGCAGGGTAAAATATACCGATGAAGACTTTTTTGTCTTTATGGCGGCACACCTTGCAAAGCACTATTTCCTCGGCGGTACGGGCTTAAGGTCGCTTGCGGATATATGGCTTTTCTTAAGAAAAAAGCCCGGGCTTGATACTGACTATCTTTTTGCGGAACTGAAAAAAATCAGGCTCGACGAATTTATAAAAATCATAATCGATGTAAATGGTGTCCTGTTTGACGGTAAAGAACCTGACGAAGAGCAGAAAGCGGTTATCAGCTATATCCTCGGCAGCGGCACTTACGGTACAACGGAAAACCGTTCTGCAGATAATATAAAAAAACAGAGCAAGCTTGAATATCTGCTCGGGCGGCTTTTCCCCGACAGAAAATTTATGGCAATAAATTATCCAGTTGTCGGCAGATGTGTGCTTCTGCTCCCGCTTTTCTGGGTGGTAAGGCTTGTGCGCACCTTTGTGAAAAAGGGATATAAGGGCAGTGACGTTGATATGGTTATGAACGTCAGCGCCGCACAGATAGATGCAAGAAATATTCCGGGCAATCCGGCTCAGGGAGGATAAAAAATGATCAGAAAAGCAGAAGAAATGCAAAGCACAGTCAAGGTAAATATGCGTGACGGTGACGGTCAGGTCGTGGTTACGAACATTCTTGAAAGCGGCGAATATAAGGGGAAATCAAGGCTTGTTGCAACGCTTACTCTCGAGCCCGGCAGCTCAATCGGCGAACACTTGCACGAGAACGAGGAGGAAATTTTCTACGTTACCGAGGGCGAGGCGCAGTACCTTGACGACGGTGAATGGGTAACGCTGAAAAAGGGTGACAGCTGCCTTTGCCTGGGCGGTCAGACCCACTCAATCGCAAACAGAAGCGACAAAACGCTTGTCGTAGTCGCGATAATACTCACTTATTAAGAAACTTAACCGAAAGGATTTTGAATACAATGGAATGGACAGGTCTTAACGAATTAAGAGAAAAATATCTCGCTTTTTTTGAGTCAAAGGCTCACCTGAGATTGCCGAGCTTCTCGCTCGTACCTCAGGGCGACAAGAGTATACTGCTTATCAATGCAGGTATGACTCCTATGAAAAAATACTTCACCGGCGAAGTAACTCCCCCCAGCAAGAGGGTTACAACCTGCCAGAAGTGTATCCGTACACCCGATATTGAGAATGTAGGTAAAACTGCCCGCCACGGCACTTATTTTGAAATGCTCGGCAACTTCTCATTTGGCGATTACTTCAAGCACGAGGCAACAGCCTGGGCATGGGAATTCTTTACCAAGGTGCTTGAGATTCCCGCAGAGCTTCTCTACGTCAGCGTTTATCTTGAGGACGATGAGGCGTACGATATCTGGACAAAAGAGGTAGGCGTTGACCCCTCGCATATGGTACGCTTCTGTAAAGAGGACAACTTCTGGGAGCACGGAGCAGGCCCCTGCGGTCCCTGCTCGGAAATATATTTTGACAGAGGCCCCTCAAAGGGCTGCGGCAGCCCTGACTGTAAGGTAGGCTGTGAGTGCGACAGATTTATCGAAGTCTGGAACCTTGTTTTCACCCAGTTTGAAAACGACGGCAAGAACAACTACACCCGTCTTGCCAACCCCAATATTGATACAGGTATGGGTCTTGAAAGACTTGCCTGCATTATGCAGGACGTTGACAACCTCTTTGAGGTCGATACAGTCCGCAACATTATGAAGCACATTATCGACATTTCCGGCGTTGAATATCACGCAGACGATAAGAAGGACGTTTCCCTCCGAGTTATCACGGACCATATCAGAAGCACAACCTTTATGGTCGGCGACGGTGTAATTCCTTCCAACAGCGGCAGAGGCTACGTTTTAAGAAGACTTCTCCGCCGTGCGGCAAGACACGGCAGACTTATCGGTATTGACAGACCCTTCCTTGCAGAGGTCTGCGACACCGTAATTGCCGAAAACGCAAACGCTTACCCCAACCTTGTTGAAAAGCAGGATTACATCAAAAAGGTTATCGCAATGGAAGAGGAAAGCTTCTATAAGACCATCGATTCGGGTCTGGGTCTTCTGGGCGAAATGATGGAAAAGGCAGAAAACGGTGTTCTTTCGGGTGAGGATGCTTTCAAGCTTCAGGATACCTACGGCTTCCCGATTGACCTTACAAAGGAAATCGTAAGCGAAAAGAATATGACTGTTGACGAAGAAAAGTTCCGTCAGCTTGTTGAGGAAGCAAGACTCAAAGCAAAGAGCGTAAAGAGAAACGCTGCCGACTCCGACTGGAGAAGTAACGGCGTTTCCTTCAAGGATGTTGCCGCTACTCAGTTTACGGGCTACACGGAAAACAATACCGAAGCCACAATACTTGCACTTGTTGCAGACGGCGAGAGAAAGGACTTCATCAACGACGGTGACAACGCTGTTATTGTTCTTGATAAAACCTCCTTCTACGCTGAAAGCGGCGGTCAGGTCGGCGACAGCGGCGTAATCAGAATAGGCGAAAGCGTATTTGAGGTTGCAAAAACTACAAAAGACCCCGACGGTGTATATCTCCACCAGGGTACACTCGTTGGTGACGGCGTAAAGGTAGGCGACAAGGCGGTTACCATTTACAACGAGGACCAGAGAAGCGCCACAATGAGAAACCACACAGCGGCTCACCTTCTTCAGGCGGCACTTCGTGAAACTCTCGGCTCACACGTTGAGCAGGCTGGTCAGCTTGTAAACGATACCGCTATTAGATTTGACTTTACTCATTTCTCCGCCCTCACTTCCGATGAACTGGCAACGGTTGAAAATAAGGTTAACGAAATTATCCTTTCTGCACTTGACGTTACTTCAACCGAAATGCCTATCGAAGAAGCTAAGAAGATGGGTGCAATGGCACTCTTCGGCGAAAAGTACGGCGACGTTGTCCGTGTTGTCAAAGCAGGTGAATTCTCAACAGAGCTTTGCGGCGGTACACACGTTGACAATACAGGCAAGCTCGGTCTGTTCAAGATTGTTTCCGAGTCCTCCGTTGCTGCAGGCGTAAGAAGAATCGAGGCTGTTACCGGTAAGGGTGTGCTCGAATATATAGTTTCACTCAACACTCTTGTTACAAACACCGCAAGAGCAATGAAACTCACAAACGTAAACGAGCTTGAGCGTAAGGCAACGGCAATTGTTGCCGAAATAAAGGAAAAGGAAAGAGAAATTGCTTCGCTTTCCGCACAGCTTACAGACCTTAAGTCTGCCGATATCTTCTCCGCACCCGAGGCAGTAGGCGCAGTTAAACTTATCACCGCAAAGGTTGAGGATATGTCTGCAGACGATATCCGTTCACTCGGCGACAAGGCAAAAGAGCAGGGTGACGATATAGTTGCCGTCATTGCCTGCGTCAATAACGAAAAGGGCAGTGCAAACATTGCCGTTGCCTGCGGCAAGGCAGCAGTTGCAGCAGGCGCAAACGCAGGCGCTATTGTCCGTGCAGTTGCACAGCTTGCAGGCGGTAACGGCGGCGGTAAGCCCGATTTCGCAATGGCAGGCGCAAAGGACCTTTCAAAGCTTGACGATGCAGTTGCTGCGGCAAACGGTATCGTAAGCGGTATGTTAAAGTAATTTTTTACAAAAGGAGAATTAAAAATGTCCGATTGTATTTTCTGTAAAATAGCGGCGGGAGAAATCCCGAGCAAAAAGGCTTATGAGGACGACAAGGTTTTAGCTTTCTACGACCTTGATCCTCAGGCACCCACTCATATTCTTGTTATCCCCAAGCAGCATATAAAGTCTGCCGCGGAAATTGACGAAAGCAACTCCGCTCTCATCGCTCATATCTTTGAGGTTGCGGCAAAGCTCAGCAAAGAGCTCGGTCTTGATAATGGCTTCCGTATAGTTACCAACTGCGGCGAAAGCGCAGGACAGAGCGTTCACCACATTCACTTCCACCTCCTCGGCGGAAGAGACTTCACCTGGCCTCCGGGTTGATGAAATTCCTTAAGAATTTCATCAATGATATAAATTCTTTCTGAATTTATGATATACACCTGACGGTGTATGATATATGCGTTGCATATGATATGCCCTGCGGGGCACGAAGGAATTTATATCGCATTTGCCGCAAAGCAAATATATCATTTAATTATGTGTCAATGAAAGGAACGATTACAATGTCCGGATTTTACACGATGAATATTGCGGGACTTGAAAGGCATCTGCCAATCTGTCCTCTCAACGAAAATATTGATATTGCGGGCTTCATCATCTTCGGTGACGTTGAGCTTACCGTAAAGGCGAGCGAAGAGCTGCTCAAAAAACTTCCTGAGTTTGACTACATAGTCACACCTGAGGCAAAGAGCATTCCGCTTGCATATGAAATGTCACGCCAGTGCGGCAAGAAATACTTTGTCGCAAGAAAGCGTGCAAAGCTCTATATGCGTGATCCCGTTGAGGTCAACGTCCGCTCAATCACAACCGATGCCGTGCAGACACTTATTCTCGACGGTGCGGACGGTGAGCAGATAAGAGGCAAGCGTGTAGTTGTGCTTGACGACGTTATCAGCACAGGCGAATCGCTCAAGGCTATGGATGCCCTTATGGAAAAGTTCGACGTTGAGGTTGTCGCAAAGGCGGCAGTACTTGCAGAGGGCGATGCCGCAGACAGAACGGACATAGTTTTCCTCGAAAAGCTGCCCTTACTCTTTAAATGATTTTACGGCCCTTTGCCCTTGTCGGCTTCAGCTTTACGCTGACCCTTCTGGCACTATCCCTTTTTGAGGGCTCGGAACTTGTTATTTCGGTCAGCGCGATTGCGTGTCTGATTATCTGCTTCTTTGCAAAACGCCTTGAGGGCAGATGGACAGTAGAGATTTCGCTTTTGTGCGTAATCTGTGCTTGTTTGTGGTTTTCGCTTCACACTACCTTTGCTTATAAGGATGCTGTGAGCTATGCAGGCAGTAATACACAGGTTACGGCAAGGATAGTAAGCCTGCCCGAAAGAAGTGAAAAGGGCTGGTTTTATACGCTTGAGTCAAGCGAAATCGGCGGCGAAAAGGCTGAACATAAAATAAGCTTTTTCTCAAAGGAACTGCTTGATGCACAGCCATATGACGAAATCAGCTTCAGAGCAGAGCTTTACAGTATAGAAGATTCACAGTCGGAATCTTACTATAAGCCTAAAGGAATATATCTTCAGTCCTTCTGGCACAGTAAAGCTGAAATCAGCAAGGGTCATGACAGACCGATAGGGTATTATTTTCTGAAAGCAAAGGAATATTCGGTCGGCCGTATTAACTCGGTAATGTGCGGTGAAGAGTCGGGTCTTGCCGTGGCAATGCTTACGGGTGATAAAGACGGGCTTTCCGACGAAACTGTGGATGACTTTAAACGGTCAGGGCTTTCGCATGTGATGGCGGTTTCGGGACTTCATATGAGCATAATCGTAATGGGGCTTTATAAAGCTATGATGTTTTTCTGCCGCCGTATCAGGTGGCTTCCCGGCATTGTGTGCACCCTTGTCAGCTTCGGCTATTGCGGTGTAACGGGCTTTTCGATGTCTGCCGTGCGCTCGTGCCTTATGATAGCGGTAATGCTTATGGGTTCAGCCTTTTTCAAACGGTCAGATTCTCTGAATTCCCTCGGACTTGCGGCACTTGTAATAACACTCGTCAATCCTTTTGCGGTGCTTGACTGGTCATTTATGCTCTCGTTTTCCGCAACGCTGGGAATAGTTCTTTGCTCAAAGCATATCAATCGGATATCGTCAGGAGTATCGAAAATAATAAAATTCAGAGCGCTGAGATATTTTGTCCGTACCGTTGTTACTGTGGTTCTGATATCTCTGGCGGCAACGGTGTTTTGTCTGCCGGTGACACTGTTCTTTATCGGCGGTGTTTCGCTCGTTTTTCTGCCGGCGAATCTGCTCACGCTTTACGCTGTACCTGTTGCGCTCGTTTCGGCAATATTTGTTCTTCCGCCGTTGGGTGTGCTTTCGGAACTTGCGGCGGGAATATGTTCTGCTGTCTGCGGCTTTATTTTAAAGGTTACCCGTTGGTTGGCTTCGTTTGATTTTGCTTATGTGAGCACGGACTATACCGTGGTAAAATTAAGTTTTCTTGCCGTTGTGGCAGTTGTTGCGCTTGAACGTTTTATATTAAAGGACAGCAGAAAGTTTTTGCTGTCTGCCATATTAACGGTATCGTTTACCGTAGTAATTAATCTTGTTATGTTGTTTTTAAATTATTGAGAAGGAGGTAAAAGCTGTGGCGTTTCTGAATGAACAGGATTTTAAAAAGCAGATATCCTCGGGCGAATTGCCGCCGCTTTGCCTTGTTTTCGGCGATGAGGATTATCTGAAAAAGCACTACGTTTCCCTGCTTGAAAAGAAGAGCGTAGATGAAGCTATGGCACAGTTCAATCTTCACCGCATCAACGGCGAGAATTTTGTTTTTGACGAGCTTTATCAGGTTTCGCAGTCAATGCCTTTTATGAGCAATTACAACTGTGTTGTTGTCAAAGACCTTGCCGTTGACAAAATGAAGAACGATGATTTTGACGTGCTTCTCGATTTGTTGGGCGACCCGCCCGAAACCTGTGTTATGGTTTTCTGGATGGATAGCGTTCAGCTTGACGAAAAGAAGGATAAAACAAAGCAGTTTATTGAGGCTGTCAATCAGGCGGGTGTTGTACTGCGGCTGGACAAAATGAGCGGCACGGCACTTTTCAAGCTCCTTGAAAACGGTGCTAAAAAGAGAAACTGCGAAATGAGCAGGGACTCGTCCTCTTACCTTGTAAAAAGGGTCGGCGATGAGCTGAATTTACTGCTTAACGAGCTTGACAAGCTTTGTTTCTATAAAGGCGAGGGCGAAATCACAAGGCGGGATATTGACGAAATCTGCGTGCGATCTCTTGATGCAAGCGTGTTTGATTTGTCGAAAGCGCTGGTAAGCGGTACGGCACAGCAGGCGTTCGATATATTGGGTGATTTGCTTGCACAAAAGGAAAAGCCCGTTGTAATTCTCGGCACTCTCGTTTCAGCTTACGTGGATATGTACCGTGCGCAGGTTGCACTTAATTCGGGCGAAAATGCGGATGCCGCCGCAGGTGTTTTCAATTACAAGCGTAAGGAGTTCAGACTCAAAAACGCCGCCCGTAACAGCGCCGATATGTCTATGGAGCAGTTGAGAAGCTGCCTTGAAATTCTTGCCGATGCGGATATGCGACTTAAAAGCACGGCTCTTGACGAAAGAAGAATACTTGAAGAGGTTATGTTGAAGCTCATTCTCATGAGCTGAGCTGATAAATATGATTAAGTTAAAGCAGGCTGTAATTGTTGAAGGTAAATACGACAAAATCCGTCTTGAATCGTTGCTTGATGCAACAATAATCCCGACGGATGGCTTTGCAATTTTTAAAGATAAAGAGAAACAGAAACTTATCCGCCGCCTTGCCGAAAAAAACGGTATACTTATTCTCACCGACAGCGATTCGGCAGGCTTCAAAATCCGCTCGTTTTTAGGCGGAAGCATACCGAAGGAAAGTGTTACCCACGCTTATATACCCGACGTGTTGGGTAAGGAAAAACGCAAGGCTGAGCCTTCAAAAGAAGGCAAGATAGGTGTTGAGGGTATGCGCACTGAGGCTCTGATGACTGCACTTGAGAAAGCAGGTGTGCTTTGCGAGAAAACAAAGGAAAAATCGAGAGCGGTACAGGTTATTGACCTTTTTGAGGACGGTATAAGCGGCGGCGAAAACAGCAAAACAAGGCGTGAAAAGCTGCTTAAAATTCTCGATTTACCCGGGCGGCTTTCCACTACAGCACTTATTGATATGATTAACACCTTTATGAGCTTTGAGGAATACAAAGCAGCAGTAAAAAGGATTGATGAAGATGAATGAAAACTTTGTCAGCGCCGTAATAGTTGCCGCAGGCAGCTCAAGGCGTATGGGCGGTATAAATAAATTACTGCTCACACTACTTGGTAAAACCGTGCTTGAAAGAACGGTTGAAGCCTTTGATAAAAACGAAAATGTGAACGAAATTGTCCTCGCCGCAAGGGCAGAGGATATTGAAGAATATACTAATCTGCTTTCACAGTACAAAAAAGTAAAGTGTATTGTTGAAGGCGGAGAAACAAGGCAGAAAAGCGTTGCCGCCGCAGTTGCTGTGTGTGACAAAAGATGTACACTCATCGCAATTCACGACGGTGCAAGACCGCTTGTTTCGCAGAAAATAATAAACGATACCGTTGCCGCCGCTTTGGATTGCGGCGCCGCCGCATGTGCGGTGGAAGTAAAGGACACAATAAAAATAATCGACGGCAATTCTTTTATTACCGACACTCCTGAAAGAGCGTCACTTCGTGCTGTTCATACTCCGCAATGCTTTGATAAAAAGCTCTACCTTGACTGCGTTGAGCAGTTGGGTGATGCGGCAAAGGATATGACGGATGATTGTCGCCTTGCAGAGTTTTGCGGTAAAAAAGTAAAACTTGTTGCAAGCACTTACACAAATATCAAAATCACCACGGCAGAGGATATACCATTTGCCGAAAGCATACTGAAAGGGGAATGAGCAATGTTCAGAATAGGTCACGGCTACGACGTACACCGCCTTGTTGAAGGCAGAAAGCTCATTCTCGGCGGTGTTGAAATTGAACACACGCTCGGTCTTTTAGGCCATTCTGATGCCGACGTTCTGCTCCACGCAATAAGCGATGCACTTCTTGGTGCCGCCGCTATGGGCGATATAGGCGGAATGTTTCCCGACACCGATCCCGCCTTCAAGGATGCAGACAGCCTGGAACTTTTAAAGCAGGTTATCGCACGACTTAAAACCAATGGCTATTCGGTAGGAAATATCGACGCTACCGTAATAGCACAGAAGCCCAAGTTAAAGCCCTTTATTGAAAAAATGCGTGAGAATATTGCTGTTGCCTGCGAATGTGATATATCGCAGATAAACGTAAAAGCTACCACGGAAGAAAAGCTCGGCTTTACCGGCAGCGAAGATGGTATTGCCGCACACGCTGTGTGTATAATTGAGGTTAAGTAATGTTCGGCTACGTAAAAATTTACAAGCCTGAGTTAAAGGTAAAGCATTACGAGGCTTACAAGGGTGTTTACTGCTCGCTTTGTAAAACACTCAAAAAAGAATACGGCATTTTGGCTTCGCTTACTCTCAATTACGATTTCACCTTGCTTGCCCTAACGCGTTTAGCCTTTGCAAAAGAGTGCTGCGGCTTTGCCGATAGCAGATGCGCCTACAATCCGCTGAAAAAGTGCCGGCAATGCGTTAACGGCAATGATGAATTAAGCTATTCTGCCGCCGCCGCAATGATAATGTGCTACTACAAGGTGGCGGACGATATTGCCGATTCATCTTTTTTTAAAGGAATTGCAAAGCGTTTGCTTAAACCCTATTTTGCATTTAAACGCAAAAAGGCGATGAAAAAATATCCTGCACTTGACGAAATAATTTCTTCTGCAATGCAAAAGCAGAGCGAAACGGAAAAACGGAACGAAGAAAGTGTGGATATTGCCGCCGACCCTTCCGCAAGGGCAATGGGCGAAATACTGTGTTTTGGCTTTGAAGGTGAAACAAAGGAAAAACTAAACCGCTTCGGTTATCTTGTCGGGCGCTGGGTTTATCTCGTCGATGCGCTGGATGATATGGAAGATGACAGGAAGAACAGTTCTTATAACGTTTTTAATAATATAAATAAAAGTGAAAAAGATGCAGGGGATTATGCCGTTGGTGTAATCAACCTGACAGTAGGTCAGCTCGTAAGGCACTTTGAAGAAATGAAACCTGCAAGGTTTTCCGAAATAATGGAAAACATAGTTTACGATGGCCTGCACAATTCTATGAAGGAGATACTGAATAAAAAGGAGGAACAAAAATGAGAGATCCGTTTGAAGTGCTCGGTCTGCCTCAGGGTGCAGGTGACGAGCAGGTGAGAAACGCCTACAGAAATCTGGCACGCCGCTACGGCGAAGGCGGCGAAAGTCCGAACACCAAAAAAATGGCAGAGCTTGATGCCGCTTACGACGCAATTATCTTAAGCCGTACAGGTAACGGCGGTTCAACGGCTGACACAAGCGGTTACAGCGGCTACAACACATACACACGCTACGATGCTTCTGCGCCTGATTTCGGCGATATCAGAGCAAAAATCAATTCTGGCAGAGTTGACGAGGCGGAAATACTGCTTGACGGTATTCCGGCAGGTCAGCGTACGGCAGAGTGGTATTACCTTAAGGGTACGGTTTCTCACCGCAAGGGCTGGCTGGAGGATGCGGCAAAAAATTTCGAGTGTGCCTCACAGCTTGACCCGAATAATCCCGAATACCGACGTGCCTGCAAAAATATAAATTCCGACAGGGCAGGCGGCTACCGCACGGAAAGAAACCCCGGAAAAAACTCGGGCTGTGATGCCTGCGATATCTGTCAGGGCCTGCTCTGTGCAGACTGCTGCTGTGAATGAATGGGCGGCGACTGTATACCATGCTGTTAAGAGGTAGTGTGAAATGAAGCAATCCTCCAGAACCGCTCTTGGCGGCATAGTCAGCGCACTGAGCATAGTGCTTATGCTTATGACGGCGGTTATTCCGTTTATGTCCTATGCTCTGCCGCTTATTGCAGGCGCTCTGCTTATACTTATGGTAATTGAAATCAGCAAAAGCTGGGCTTTTATTGTCTACGTTGCTGTCAGTCTGCTTGCTGTTTTCGTAGTCCCCGATAAAGAGGCGGCTACCTTTTACGTTGCCTTTTTCGGCTATTATCCCATTATAAAATCAACGCTTGAAAAGCACCTGCCCAACGTGGCGGAGTGGCTGGTTAAGCTCGTTATCTTCAATTCGGCAACCGTGGCAGGCTATCTGTTTACGGTTCACGTGCTGGGCATACCGTTTGACGATATGGGCGAATGGGGGAAATACGGCGTTATTTTCCTTTTAGTACTTGCAAACGTTGTATTTATAATGTATGATATTTTACTCACGAAGTTAATTACGCTTTATATGATTAAGTTCAGAAAAAGCTTTCGGAAAATATTTAAATAATGAAACGAGAGGACAGAAAAATGAACAACAAAAAATTCGCAGTTATCGGTGTCAGCGGACGTGGTTCAGGCATGGCGCTTGAGCTTCAGAACGTTGAAGGTGTAGAGGTTGCCGCAATCTGCGACCTGTATGCTGACAGAGTCGAGGACACACAGAAAAGATTCCAGGAGGAGCACGGCTTTACTCCCGACGGCTACACGGATTATAAGGAACTTCTCAAGAGAGATGATATCTGTGCTGTTATGGTTTCAACAACCTGGATTACACACTCCAGAATAGCTGTTGACTGTATGGAAGCAGGCAAGCACGTTGCTATGGAAGTCGGCGGTGCAGCAAGTGCAGACGAGTGTTGGCAGCTTGTACGTACAAGCGAAAAGACAGGCAAGTTCTGTATGCTTCTTGAAAACTGCTGTTATGATCGCTTTGAAATGGCTCTTTACAATATGTCAAGAAAGGGTCTCTTCGGCGAAATCGTACATACACAGGGTGCTTATCAGCACGACCTTCGTGACGAAATTGCTCTCGGCAGAGAAAACCGCCACGGCAGACTCTTCAACTTTATGAACCGTGACGGCGAGGTTTATCCGACCCATCAGCTCGGCCCGATCTGTAAGCTTCTCAATATCAACAGAGGCAACAGAATTGTTTCTCTCGTTTCAATGTCCTCAAAGGCAAGAGGCCTTAACCAGTGGATTAAGGACAACAAGGGCGAGGATTATGACCTTGCCGACTATCCGTTCACACAGGGCGACGTTGTTACAACAATGATGAAGTGTGCCCACGGCGAAACAATCCTTCTCACTCACGAATGCACCCTGCCCAGACCCTATTCAAGAGGCTACCGTATTGACGGTACAAAGGGTATGTATACAGAGGACGACAACCAGATTTATATCGAGGGCCGTTCACCTCAGCACGAGTTTGAAAAGGTTGAGCCGTATATTGAAGAGTTTGAGCATCCGCTCTGGAAGGAATACTACCAGAAGGGTGTCCACGAGGCAGGTCACGGCGGTATGGACTTCCTTGTTCTCTCCGCTTTTGGTGAGGCTGCACTCAACGATAAAAAGCCCCCGATTGACGTTTACGATGCCGCTACGTGGATGGCTGTTACATATCTTTCGGAGCAGTCCATTGCAACGGGCAGCACAAGCATTCCCTTCCCCGATTTCACAGACGGTATGTGGATTGACCGTGAGCCCTACGAGCGCGGCAGATACTGTCTTGACGAAGTTTGTCCCGAATTTTATGATGTAAAATAATTTAACCGAAAGGATAATGATAATATGTTCTACATTGGCGTTGACGGCGGCGGTACAAAAACCGTCTATACACTTTTTGATGAAAACAAGAATATTCTCGACGAGGTTAAGACCCCCGGCAGTAACCACGAGAATATGGAAGGCTCTTTTGACGAGGCTTCCGAAATAATCTGGGGCGGCCTTACTTCTCTTGCTGAAAAGCACGGCATCAGCCTTGATGATGTCAGCTTCACACTTATGGGTCTTGCAGGTATCGACCATCCCTACCAGCATGACATTATGTGCGAAAAGCTCAATGCAAAGGGATTTAAGAATTACGCAATTTACAATGACGGCTTCCTCGGTGTAAAGGCAGGCAGCGAAACAGGCGCAGCTATCGGCTATAATATGGGTACGGGTATGTGCTGTAACGCTATTGACCGCAAGGGCGAAATGCGCCAGCTTGCAGGTCTCGGCGAATTCTCGGGCGATATCGGCGGCGGCCACCAGATTGCAATTACCGCTTACAGAATTATTTACGATGACGTAATGCTTAACATTGCAAAGACCGCAATGACAGATATGTTCTTTAAAGAATTTGAAATCAAGACCAAGGAAGAATTCCTCGGCACAGTCGCAATGTACGAGGACGAAACACAGTTTGACCGCTTTGTAATGCGCCTTATCGACTTCTTCTTTGCCGCCGCAAATATGGGTGACGAGCCCGTTATGAAGGCTGTTGAAGCTCTTGCAGACCGCGGCGCTTACCTTATTGCCGCCCACGCAAATCAGCTTGATTTTGACGATGAGGTTGAGGTTGTACTTGCAGGCTCAATCCACACAAAGCTCCGCAGTGAAAAGTACGTTGACCTTATGATTGAAAAGGCAGGCAAGCTCACCGAAAAGAAGCTCTGTTGCAAGAAGCTTACCGCCGCACCCGTATTTGGTTGCATCAACTGGATACTTCAGCAGTACGCTTAAATTCAGGAGGTATAGAATAATGAAAGAGATTAATGTTTGCGTTATCGGCTCAGGCAGTACATATTGCCCCGAGCTTGTAGATGGCTTCCTTCAGGCAAGAGATACCCTCAAGCTCAAGAAGATTTCCTTTATGGATATTGATGACCGCAAGAGAAATATTGTCGGCAACCTTTGTGTCCGTATGCTCAAGGCTGCAGGTCTTGACTGCGAAACAGTCCTCACGGATGACCTTGACGTTGCCCTTCAGGGTGCAGACTTCGTCGTTACACAGATTCGTGTAGGTAAGCTCCCCTGCAGACATCTTGACGAAACAATTCCGCTCAAGTACGGTCTTATCGGTCAGGAAACGACGGGTATCGGCGGTTTCTTCAAGGCTCTTCGTACAATTCCCGTTATGAAGAACATCTGTAACAAGATTGAAGAAATCTGTCCCGATGCGTGGCTTATCAACTTCACAAATCCCTCGGGTATCGTTACCGAGTACGTGCTCAACAACACAAACGTAAAGTGTATCGGTCTTTGCAACGTGCCGATTGATATGCTTGACGATACAAAGGAAATTGTCGGCGAGGATGCCGAAATCAAGTATGTAGGTCTTAACCACCTCAGCTGGATGACCTCCGTCAAGGTTGACGGCAAGGAAATGATTGACGAGCTTATCGAAAACGGCTTCTCACCCAAGGTTATGGCAAACATCAAGGATGACGGCTTCTCACTTGAAACACTTGCCGCTATCCATGCTCTGCCCTCCTCTTACCTTCAGTACTACTATTGCCGCAACGCAAAGCTTGAGTACCTTATGAAGGGCGAAAAGAGCCGCGCACAGAAGTGTATGGAAATTGAAGAAGAGCTTCTCGAAATGTATTCCGACGAGGGCCTTTACGTAAAGCCTGCTCTGCTTGACCAGAGAGGCGGCCACAAGTATTCTCTTGTTGCTGTTTCCCTTATCAACTCAATTGCAAACGACGTCGGCGACGTTCAGGTTGTCAACATCAAGAACGGCAACACTCTTCCCTTCCTCAAGCCCGACGACGTTATCGAGGTTCCTGCAAAAATCGGCAAGAACGGTGCAGAGCCTGTTGACCTCGGCGAAATCAACAACCGCCACATCATCGGCCTTATGAGCGTTGTCAAGGAGTATGAGCGCTACACAGTTGAAGCCGCAAAGACAGGCTCCAACGAAGCTGCACTCAATGCCCTTCTCATTCATCCGCTTGTAGGCGACTGGGAAAAGGCTCTCAACTGCTTCAACGAAATGAAGGAAGCACAT
>JAZOMP010000014.1:0-8368 GCA_045654045.1 Acutalibacteraceae bacterium | reverse complement strand
TGGGATCATTAGCCAAAATCGCCAAAAGCGCTTTTTGCTGCCGGGAAGGAAGCTTACTCAGCAGCTCTTCGTCGCATTCCACCGCCAGAAACTTTCGCTCCACCATATTTGTCCAGCCGCCCACCGCTTCAGGTCGACTGTCTGCATAGGCCAAATACGGTTTGATGTCAAAAATAGGTGTTCCATCCATCAGATCCACACCCCGGACCCAAATCACCGGACCCAACTGCCTGTCGTATTCCACTTTTTCCAGTTCTACGCAGGAAAGACCGATTGCGTTGGGGCGGAAAGGAGAACGGGTTGCAAAAACACCCATACGGGTATTTCCGCCAAGCAGAGGCGGACGCACAGTAGGCGACCAATTATCCCTCACCGCTTCGGAAAACTGCCACAGCAGCCAGATATGCGAAAAATCCTCCAGCCCTCTGAACGCTTCGGGCACACGGTATTCCTCTTCAAATACTATTTTACCCTTGATTTCTTCTATAAGACCGCTCTGCCTCGGCAGACCGAATTTTGTGGGGAAGTCTGTTTTTATGTGTGCAATAATTTTCATCTGTAATATCTGTCCGTATTTTTAAGATAATCAATAAGCATCATCGGCCAGTCGGTCTGAATAACGTCAAAGCCTCTGTCCGCAAGCCAGCCCCAGCCGTAATCACGGGATACCGTCAATGCGCTGTCGTCGCTGTGGCCGCCTGCAAGCTGCTCCTTATAATCGTAAATAATGGAATTTACCCACACAAGGATATTATCCTTATGCATTTTTTCAATAAACTCCTCACCTGCAAGGGGTGAATCGTCCTTTTCGAAAAGAACTTCGACGCCAACATAGTTTATATTTCGCTTTAACAGCTCCTCGTGGGCAGGGTGCTTTTCTCTAACAATAGGCATAAACTGCAGCTCGGGAGCAAGGTCCTCGAGCACCTTTATAACCTTGTTGCTCATACTGCTTTTTACAAGCACCTGATCAACCATATTGTGGTGCTTGATTGCCTTATATATCTTTTCGGGGTTACCCCAGAATTTATCGACGTTGATATAACAGCGGTCTTTGAAGGCTACAAGGAAGTCGTCAAGGCTTGTAACGCCGAACTGAGTCGGGGTTTCGTCAACGTTGCGGTAGCGAAGCTTCTGCACCGCATCATATTTCATTGTGGGAATAAGCCTTAATTTGCCAAGATGCGGCTTTTCCATACCGGGATGGAAAAGAACAAGCTTACCGTCACGTGTACAGTCAACGTCAATTTCAAGCATATCTGCCCCCTGCATAAGCGCAATTTCGTAAGCCGCCATAGTGTTGCAGGGAATATTACCGCCCGAAGCACCGCGGTGGGCAACAACGATTATATTTTCCTTTGCCTTTTGGCGAAGATCGAAATTCATAGAAAAACCTCGTTTACAGTTTTTTTCAATTGTAGCATATTATAACTATGATTTCAAGAAATAAGTAAAGCTGAAAAACAGATTGCATATTAATCAGGCTGTCCCGTTTTTAAAGGACAGCCTTTGAGTTTTCGGATATTGAATACAGGTTATTATCAGGGTTAAATTCAATAACAGAACCATCCCCTGATTACTTATCACAGACTGTTCTCTAAACAGTGATTGTTATAGTCAATTAGCTCACTATCAATTTTTGCATTAGAATTAACGGCACTAATATTTTTGCAAATATTATCAAACAATTCTTTGTGGTTATTTATTTTATATGAAATAAGAATCGGCTTGCTAATGGATTCTACTTCCAAACCAATACCCACTCCATTCAAATAGTGGTGCAAATAAGCCTTCTTGATTGCTGTGAATTTTATTTCTCTATTTATATATTTTCCATCAATTAAAAATGCTTTAAAACAAATACTGCTATTGGTTACTGTTACGGATCTTTTGCATGAATAAATCAATGGCGGAATTTGCAAAAGAAAGGTTGTAACAATTACTATTCTGGCAAGTATTTGAACAAAATAATCTAGTTTTAACGCACCTATAATACGCCATAAAACAATCAGTAACAGTAACATAATAAACATAGCAATTCCCAAACTTAAATATCCGTTTGGAAACTTATACTCTCTTTTTTGCATACAATTTATTCCTTTCCAAAAACAAACAGTGTACAAATCAGGAAACAATTCTGCACTTGACCCACATTGGTTTACATAAGCACCCTCATGCCATCGGAATTACCGCCTTTTATAAACTGCAATTGTATTTTAACACATATTTTTCCAAAATAAAAGTTACAAATTGTTACAAAATCTGACAATACCTGATAAAGATAAAATACAGTTTGTCGTACAAGCCATTTGCGTTTCACATTGTTTTTTATGTTGACATTTCGCCTTTATAGTATTAAAATATATAGCGTATATTTATATGGATTTTTATTCGGAGGTAAAACAGATATGAAACTTGACAAGCTTGTTGGCGAGCGATTCAAAGAAAGACCGTCGGACTGTGTTATTGACAGCCACGCACTTACAGTCAGAGGCGGATACATCAAAAACGTTGCAAACGGAATTTATTCTTCCTACCCTACTCTTCGCAGAATTACCAAGAAGATTGAGCAGATAATAAGAGAAGAGATGGACGCTATCGACGGTCAGGAAGTACAGTTCCCCGTTGTTATGCCTGCATCCATGTGGGAGGAATCGGGCAGATATTCTTCAATCGGCAGCGAAATGGTACGCTTTACAGACAGAAACAAGGCTCCCCTTGTGCTTGGTATGACTCACGAGGAGGCTGCTGTACACCTTGTACGTGAATACGCAAACAGCTACCAGAAATATCCCTTTATGATTTACCAGATTCAGACAAAGTTCCGTGACGAAGGCAGACCCAGAGCAGGTCTTATCCGCGTACGTGAGTTTACAATGAAGGACGCTTACTCCTTCCACACATCACAGGAAGACCTTGAAGCATACTACCAGAGATGCTACGACGCTTATAACCGCATTTTTGCACGCTGCGGTATTCCCGAGGTTGTAACCGTAAAATCCGACTCGGGTATGATGGGCGGCAGTATCAGCCACGAATATATGCTTCTCACTCCCGTCGGCGAGGACAGTATAGCAGTATGCTCCGAATGTGACTTCAGAGCAAACATTGAAGCAGCACCCTGCATCGTTGAAAACGAGGCAGACGCCGTTATCGAAGAGCTTACCAAGGTACACACACCCGAAATGCATACCATTGAAGAGGTATGCACCTTCCTTAAGGCTCCTGTTGAAAAGTCCTGCAAGGCTGTTGTTTACCAGAGAAACGAAGATGACACATACATTGTTGCCTTTGTAAGAGGTGACCTTGAGGTTAATGAAACAAAGCTCCGCAACACAGTCGGTTGTGACATTCACCCCGCAGAAATCGTTGACGGCTGCGGCCTCATTGCAGGTTTTATCGGCCCGTGCAATATGGATGAGAGAATTTCCGTTTACATCGACGGCTCACTCAAGGGTGCAACAAACCTTACTTGCGGCGCTAACGAAGCTGACTATCACTACACAGGACTTAATATTGATCGTGACCTCGGCGAGGTTGAATACTGCGACGTTGCAGCTATCAAGGACGGCGGCATCTGCCCCGTTTGCGGCAAGCACAGCATTACAATTTCAAGAGGCATCGAGGTTGGTAATATCTTCCAGCTCGGCACAAAGTACACCAAGGCTATGGGTATGCAGTACCTTGACAACCAGGGCAAGGCACAGTACCCGATTATGGGCTGCTACGGTATCGGTGTAGGCAGACTTGCCGCAAGCGTTTGCGAAGCATACCACGACGAATACGGTCCTATCTGGCCGATGGCTATTGCTCCCTGGCAGGTTCACCTTTGCTGTATGAGAGCCGACAATGCCGAAGCCAAGGCTTGTGCAGACAAGCTTTACGCAGATATGCAGAAAGCCGGCGTTGAGGTTATTTACGATGACAGAAGCGTAAGCGCAGGCGTTATGTTCTCCGACGCCGACCTTATCGGTGTACCGCTTCGTGTAATTGCAAGCCCGAGAAACCTTAAGGAAGGCGTTTGCGAGCTTGTAAGCCGTGACAAGAAAATCAGCCTCAAGGTACCGCTCGACGAGGTTGTAGCAAAGGTCAAGGAGCTTATCAACGAACTTATGTAATAAGTTTTGTAAGGTGATTTAATTTTGAAAATCCCCTCTTTTAAAAATTACAAACTCAGCTACACGAGAATTATCGCTCTGTTCTTTCTTGGCGTGATAATTCTCGGCACGCTTTTGCTTACACTTCCTATATCGTCAAAAAGCAGAGAATGGACTCCACCGCTTGACTGCGCCTTTACAGCAACAAGCGCGACCTGTGTTACCGGTCTAATCGTTTACGACACATTTTCGCACTGGTCGCTTTTCGGTCAGATTGTGCTGCTGACTTTGATTCAGGTCGGCGGTTTGGGAGTTATGACGATAATCACGATGTTTTCCATTTTCCTGAAGAAAAAAATCAGCCTTCACGAAAGAAAGCTGCTGATGGAATCTTCAGGCACGGTAAGAAAAAGCGGAATTATAAAACTGCTAAAGCAAATCGTAACGGGTACGCTTATATTCGAAGGTACAGGTGCGTTGCTGCTGGCGACACGCTTCTGCCCTGAATTCGGCTTTGCGCAAGGACTTTGGTATTCCGTTTTCCATTCGGTTTCCGCTTTTTGTAACGCAGGCTTCGACCTTATGGGCAGATACGGCGAGTTTTCATCACTTACTCCGTTTACAGATGATATTACAGTTAATCTGACTATTTGTGCGCTGATTGTTATCGGCGGCATAGGCTACCTTGTGTGGCAAGATGTGCTTGAGCATAAATTCAAGTTCCGAAGTTATTCATTACAGAGCAAAATCGTGCTTGTTACAAGCACCGTACTTCTGTTTGGCGGATGGTTATTGCTGCTCGTCTCCGAATTTAACAGCAGCATGGCAGAGCTTGACACAGGGAAAAAAATACTTGCCGCTCTTTTTCAGTCCGTAACCGCAAGAACGGCGGGCTTCAACACGGTACCGCTCGACAGACTGTCCTCCGCAGGACTTATGACTATGCTTACGCTAATGCTTATAGGCGGCAGCCCCGGGTCAACCGCAGGCGGTATAAAAACCACAACAGTTGCTGTAATGATAATAGAGTTAATTGCTGTAACGCGCGGCGAAAAATCCGCAACCGTTTTCAAGCGCAGGCTTGAAGAAGACACCGTAAAAAAAGCAGGAGCTATAATAACAATATATTTATTGATTGTAATTCTTGCATCAATTATCATCGGCTCAATTGAAGGATTATCGCTCGGCGACGTGCTTTTCGAGGTTGTGTCCGCTATTGCTACAGTAGGCCTTACAACAGGTATAACGTCCTCACTTTCTGCTGTTTCACATATTATTCTGATGCTTCTTATGTACGCAGGCAGACTTGGCGGACTGACGCTTATGATAGCCTTTGCCGAAAGGCAGCAAACGGCAATGCTTACACGACCGACGGAAAAAATACAGATAGGATAAGGTGAATATATGAAAAGCATACTTGTTATAGGTATGGGGCGCTTCGGCAAGCATCTGGCTCAGAAAATGCTTGAGCTTGGTAATGACGTTATGATTGTCGACAGTGATGAAGCCAAAATCGAAGAGCTAGCACCGATTTTTACCGATTCGTTTGTCGGTGACTGCACAAACGAAGGCACGGTACGTGCACTCGGCGTAAACAACTTTGATATCTGCTTTGTTTCCATCGGCGAAAATTTTCAGTCCTCACTTGAAATTACAGCCCTGCTAAAGGACTTCGGCGCAAAGTACGTTGTATCAAAAGCCAACAGAGATATCCAGGCACGATTTCTTAAAAGCGTAGGCGCAGACGAGGTTATATACCCCGAAAAAGCAACAGCGGAAAGACTTGCAATTCGTTTTAACGCCGACAACGTATACGACTATATTGAATTAACCCCTGACTTTTCAATTTACGAAATTCCCGTACCGTCAGATTGGATAGGTCGCTCAATATCCGCAGTAAACGTCCGCAGGGATTATCACCTGAACATTGTTGCAGTAAAGCGTGAAGGTCTGCTCCGCCCGATGCCCGGTGCTGATTACGTTTTCAAGGCAGACGACCATATGGTTGTTATCGGTCAGACCGACAATATCGCAAAAATTACAGCCAACCCCAAAAAGAAATAATAACGGAAAAACAAATTACACGCAGCTTACTTTTTACGGTAAACTGCGTGTTTTATTTTTGTTTTCTTATTCTGCCGGAACAGGCGTAATTTCGGTATTTTCCTCTGTATTTTCAACGGGAGTTTCTTCTGTTTCAGGCTCTTCATATGATGAAGATGAGGAGGTATCCTCGGGTGTATCCGGCTCACCGAACGGCGGAATAAGCGTTACTTCCGTAGGTGCTTCGTCCCAGACAATAAGAGTTACTTGCGTACCCTTGGGGTAGCTTTTACCAACGGTGAGATTATCCACGCTCTGCACCACACCTGCGGTATGTGTGCCGTCGTTTTCGATGAGTTCCTTGATGACCTTGAAATTAGATTCTCTGAGTCTTTCCTCAGCATCCTCAAAATCCATACCAATAACATAAGGAAGCTCAAATTGCTCAATACCGAGAGAAACGGTCAGAACAATTTTTGTACCAGCATTAACCTCGCTTTCAGCTGCAATGCTCTGACTGATTATATAGCCCTTGGAAACGGTATCGCTGTATTCCTCCAAACGCTCAAAAACAAAATTATTCGTCCAGAACGGTGTTGCGGTAACCTCGGCATAGTTGCGGTTGACGAAATTAGGAACGGGAACAAGCTCGTTTCTTGTACTGATTTCAGTTTGCTTTTCCGGCGAGTTAAATCCGATTTTATCGCCGAAAGCAAGCACAACTATAAGGAATATAACAAGGCCGGCTATTGCGCTGATAAGCGCCGTTTTAAGTATAAGAAGCTTGTTTTCATCGAGCTTCTTTCCGTTATTCTTTACAGGCTGTTTTGCAGGAAAGGGCTTTTTATCGGTCTGCGGCTTACCTACAGGTTCATTAACAGGTTCAGCCACAGAATTGCCGCTGAAATCAGAAGCAGTAGCGGCAGGAGAAGCTGAAAGTTCAGCCCTGAACTGTTCAACGGAGCGTGTTCTGTCTTCAGGAAGAATCTGTAAGGCATTTATAAGACCGTTGATAACGTAAGCCGGCAGCTGTTCGGCAAATTTACCGGGAACCATAAGTCTGTCATTGGTAAGACGTTCCGTGGCTTCTATTGGATCGGTACCGATAAGAGCACGGTAAAGAGTTGCGGCAAAAGCATAAATATCGGTCCACGCACCCTGCTTACCCTCAAAGCCATACTGCTCAATAGCAGCGTAGCCCTGGAATAGCTGAGGCGTAAGGTCTCCCCTTGCCGTACGTGCCTGAGAAATCGAAAAACCGCTGATACGCATTTTCGCATCTCTGCCAATAAGAAGCGTTACCGGTGAAATACCTCTGTGAATTATACCTGCCGTATGGAGCATTCCGAGAGTAGAAAGAACGGGCATAAAAAGACTTCTTGCTCTTTCCCAGGAAATATAGCCTGCTTTATTACGAAGCAGATAATCACGAAGGCTGATTGTTTCAATATAATCCGTAACGGCATAAGCCGTTGAATTTTCCTCAAAAACCTCGAGCACGTTATCAAGCGCTGAGAGACCGCTCATACGGGTAAGCCTGCGCCAGAGCTCAAGGAAGTCCGCAAGGCAGTCGTTAAACGCGGTTTCACAGCCGGGCATAACAGTAATTGATTTCTCCCCTGCCCTGCGGCTGCAAAGCGTATCCGGCAAAAATTCGCGCAATTTTACAGCCTTCTGCTCAGTCATATCCCAAGCGATATATGTTGCACCGTCGCCGTTATATTCCAGAAGTCTGCCGACAATATAACGGCCCGAAACAACCGACCTGACTGAAAGATAAGGCGGCATCTGCGGTGTATTGGCATTATATCCGCAATGAGGGCACTGCAAAGCGCCTCCGGTATCCCTCATACAGCCCATACAAAGATTTTCGCTGTTGATCATATGTTATTCACTCCGTTTCTTTTAACATCCGTATTATTATCTATTATTAAAATATTCGTCAATGGCTGCATAGAGCTTAGTTGTAGCAGTCTCACGGTCACAACCCTTAAGCTGTGCGGCCGCCATAGTAAGATGACCGCCTCCTCCGAGAGATTCCATAATAACCTGAACATTCACTTCACCCAAGGAACGTGCAGATACATTAACCGTACCCTCATTTTCAAACATTGCAAACGAAGCGGATATACCGTCTATGTTAAGAAGCTCGTCTGCCGCCTGCGAGGTAATTGTTCTTATATCCTCGGAATTTATATCAGCAAAAGCAATTGCACAGGAACGGTAAT
>JAZOMP010000013.1:0-7857 GCA_045654045.1 Acutalibacteraceae bacterium | reverse complement strand
AGAATAGGTTAATATGTTTATTTTGAAAGGAACAGCGGAAAATGAATTATTCTTTTGCTCTCTCCTCCCCTGTCAACGGACTGGACATCTGCAGCGTTGACACAAAATCAAATTTCAAGGTAGCCATTATAACGGCTAATTTTGCGTTACCTCTCGGCAAGGATGCGGCGGTCAACGCACTTATTCCGGGGCTTCTCAAGCGTACCTGCAGAAAGTACCCGACACTTACCGAAATGAACAAGCACCTTGCTTCCCTTTACGGCGCAATGGTTGCCGCAGGCGTTTCAAAGGACGGCGAAAGCCAGGTTATCACGCTTCGAATCACCGCACTTGAGGACAGATTTTCACTCGGCGATGAAAAGATAAGCGAAAAGGCAACAGAGCTTCTGCTCGACCTTATTTTCGACCCCAACCTGACAGACGGTAAATTCTGCGAAGCAGACGTTGAGCGTGAAAAGCGCCTTATGATTGAGCAGATTGAAAGCGAGCTCAACGACAAGCGTTATTACGCACTCAAGCGCTGTACGGAGATTATGTGCGAAAACGAGGTTTATGCACTCAGCCGCAGCGGTGAAATTGAGGATATTAAGGCTGTCACACCCGAAAGCGTAACCGAGGCATGGAAAAATATGCTTAAAACCGCAAAGGTTTATTTCGGCATTACCGGCAGCATGAACACTGAAGCTGTATCGGAACAGATTAAAGAAAAGTTCGTTTCAATTGACCGCTCTGCACTTGCAACGCTTCACACAGAGTTTGTTGTTGCAGCCGAAGAGCCGAGAAAGATTCGTGAAGAGCTTCCCGTAAAGCAGGGCAAGCTCGTAATGGGTATGAGAGCAGGTATGACCGACTGCGAGGATAACTACGTTGCAATAAAAGTTATGTGCGATATTTTCGGCGGCGGCGTTTACTCGAAGCTCTTCAATAACGTCCGTGAAAAAATGAGCCTTTGCTACTACTGCTCGGCAGCGTTCAACCGCGCAAAGGGTCTTATTATGGTACAAAGCGGTATTGAAAACGAAAACGAGCAGAAGGCAACGGACGCTATTCTTCAGCAGCTTGAAGATATCAGAAACGGTAACTTTACCGAGGATGAGTTCTATTCATCCATAAAGGGTCTTACAAACCTTATTTACGGCGTGGGCGACACACCCGAGGGACTTGACCGCTGGTACAGCGGACAGATGCTTGACAGCGAAATTATGACACCCGAAGAATACGCAAAGCTGATTTCGGCCGTTACACGTGAGCAGGTTATTGCCGCCGCACAGAACGTAACGCTTGACACGGTATATATGCTTGCGGGCACAGGCACGCAGGACGACGAGGAATAAGGAGGGAAGAAAAGTGAGCATTATATTCAACGAAATTAAAAACGAGCTTCTTGACGAAAAGTGCTACCACATCGAGCACCCGACAGGACTTAATATTTACGTTTTCCCCAAGCCCGGTTACGCAGGTGCCTACGCTGTATTCGGCACAAACTACGGCTCGATTGACACAAAAATTCTCACGGCAGACGGCACACTTGCCGACATTCCTGAGGGTACGGCACACTTCCTCGAGCACAAGCTTTTCGAGAGTGAAGACCTTGACGCCTTTGCACGCTACGCAAAGACGGGTGCAAGCGCAAACGCCTACACATCTTTTGACACAACCTGCTACCTTTTCTCCTGCACGGGTGATTTTAACGAATCCTTAAAAATCCTGCTTGACTTTGTTCAGTCGCCGTACTTCACGGAGCAGACTGTTGCAAAAGAGCAGGGCATTATCGGTCAGGAAATAACAATGTACAAGGACGTACCCGACTGGGAGGTACTGTTTAACCTTCTTCGTGCGCTTTACCACAGCCACCCTGTCAGAATAGATATTGCAGGCACGGTTGAGTCCATTGCCGAAATTACGGCACAGACACTTTACGACTGCTACAACAATTTCTATAACCTCAATAATATGGTTCTTGCAGTTGCAGGTAACGTTGACATTGATGAAATAATCAAAATCTGTGATGAAATGCTCAAGCCCTGCGGTGAATTTAATTTTGTAAGAAAGCCGCACGACGAGCCCGAAGCAATTGTACAGGACTATATTGAAGAAAAGCTCTCCGTTTCCGCACCGATATTCTCACTCGGCTTCAAGGAAAGCTACGGTCTGCCCAAGAGAACACTTCGCCAAAAGATTGCGGCAGACGTACTGCTTGAGCTGCTTGCAGGCACAACGTCAGAGCTTTACAACAGCCTGCTTGAGCAGGGCTTAATCAACACAAGCTTCGGCTTTGAGCAGTTTACGGGCTTCGGCTACGGCGCAACGATATTCAACGGTGAAAGCAAGGACCCCGAAGAAACCGCAAAGCAGATTAAAGCCGCAATTAAGTGTATGCGTGAAAACGGCATAAACGCCGAAGACTTTGAACGCACACGCAGAAAGCTTTACGGCAGAACGGTAATGAGCTTCAACGACATTGATGAAATTGCAAACGACCTTGTCGGTGCACATTTTGATAAAGTAGGCGTATTTGAGGATATTGACGTTTTCCGTTCACTTACCGTAGCAGACGTTGAAGAAGTTCTGAACAGCACAATGCGCGAGGAATACTGCGCACTCTCCGTAATCAACCCGATAGAATAAAAGAAGCAAAAAGGAAGTGTAAAAAATGGACAGCACAACCGTATATTTTTCGTTTCTCGACAAAGGAATTGAGGTAAGCTCAATACTTGCGCAGTTCAGCCTTTTCGGCAAGGACATCACAATCCGCTGGTACGGCGCAATTATCGCCTTCGGCTTCCTGCTTGCAGTCCTCTGGGGCGGCAGAGTAGCCTACAAGTGGAAAATGAACCTTGACAAAATGATTGACGTGCTTATTGCAGGCACCTTCGGCGGTATTCTTGGCGCAAGGCTTTACTACGTAATATTCCGTTGGGAATACTACGCAGAGCACCTTGACGAGGTATTCCAGATATGGCGCGGCGGTCTTGCAATTTACGGCGGTATTATCGGCGCATTGCTGGCGGCATTCATTGTCTGTAAATTCAACAAGCTCAACTTCTATAATCTCCTTGACTGCGCAGGTATGAGCCTGCTTATCGGTCAGGGTATAGGCCGCTGGGGTAACTTTGCCAACCAGGAGGCATTCGGCTCAAACACAAATATGCCCTGGGGTATGATTAGCGAAAAAACCACGATTTACCTTGTTGACCACAAGGAAGAGCTCTCCGAGCTAGGCGTTACGGTTGACCCCTACTCCCCCGTTCACCCAACCTTTCTTTATGAGTCGCTGTGGTGTCTGGCTTCGTTCCTTGTTATTCTTTTCATTTACAAAAAGTGCCGCCGCTTCAGCGGTCAGCTTTTCCTGACATACGGTCTGCTTTACGGCACGGGCAGAGCAATTATTGAAGGCTTCCGCACGGACAGCCTGTACATCGGCTCAACCTCTCTTCGCGTTTCACAGCTGCTTTCAATTGTAGTTGCGGCAATTTTCCTTGTACTGCTTATTTCTCTCACACTCAAATACAAGAAAAATCCCAAGCCCATTGAGGGTGTGGATTTCTTCCCCGAGGAAACTAAAAAAGAGAAAAAGAAAAACAGCAAGGCAAGCAAATCGGATATGCAGACCCTCGCGCAGAAAAGAGCAGAAAAAATTACACAAGCGGAAGAAAGCGAAGAAAACGAATAAATAACAATAATAAAAAACAACGGCTGATTATTCAGCCGTTGCGATTACCTTTTCAGCTATTCGTTTTATATCGTCTATAACCGTTAATTCACAGATTTCTCGGCGGAGTGCTGCCGCACCGCGGATGCCCTTCATATACCAGGCGGCGTGCTTGCGTGCTTCAAGCATACCTACCTTTTCGCCCTTGTACTCACAGAGCAGTTGAATGTGTCTGAGCATTACTTCCATTCTTTTTTCAACGCTCGGCTCGGGAATTATTTCTTCACGCTCTATATAAGCGTTAATCTGCTCAAAAGCCCACGGTCTGCCGAGTGCACCTCTGCCGACCATAACAGCTTTACAGCCCGTTTCCTGCATCAATTTTTGTGCGGTTACACCGTCTGTAACGTCGCCGTTGGCTATAACGTCAATATTTACGGCTTGGGCAACTGCCTTTATGTGTTCGGGATATACGGGCGGAGCATACATCTGCACCTTTGTTCTGCCGTGAACGGTCAAGGCGGATGCGCCTGCGTTTTCGCAACGCTTTGCCAAATCGACACAGTTTATATTTTCAGTATCCCAACCGATACGCATTTTTACCGTTACGGGTAAATCAACAGCTTTTACAACAGCCTCAACAATTTTTTCGGCAAGGTCAGGGGTTTTCATCAGCGCAGACCCGCCGCCGTTGCCTGCTATTTTCGGAGCAGGACAGCCCATATTTATATCAATAGCATCGGGTTTGAATTCAAGCGCTTTTACTGCCGCCTTTGCCATAAATTCGGGGTCATCACCGAAAAGCTGTGCGGCACAGGGACGCTCAAAGTCGCTTATTTTAAGAAGCTCTCTCGACTTGCGGTCGCACATACAAAGCCCTTTTGCACTTACCATTTCGGTTACGGTATAGCCTGCACCGAATTCGGCACATATTTCACGGAAAGCTCTGTCCGCAACACCTGCCATAGGCGCAAGTGCGGCACAGCCCTTCCAATCGGTTTTACCAATTAACAAGTTTTATCACCTTTGTAAATTCAACTTAATTTAAGTTTTAATATAATATCACATTTGAAACTCACAGTCAAACGGAGGAAGAAAAAATATGAAGCTGATGGTTATTGACGGCAACAGTATTTTAAACCGTGCGTTTTACGGAATAAAGCTGCTGACCACGAAGGACGGCAAATTTACAAACGGAATATACGGCTTTATGTCTATTCTTCTGCGTCTTACGGACGAGGTAAAGCCCGACGGCGTGGCAATAGCCTTTGACGTAAAAGCTCCCACCTTCCGCCACAAGATGTACGACGGCTACAAGGCACAGCGTAAGGGTATGCCGTCCGAGCTTGCCCAGCAGATGCCTCCGCTTAAAGAGTTGCTCCGTGCCCTCGGCTACACACTGCTTGAAAGAGAGGGCTGGGAGGCAGACGATATTCTTGGTACGCTTGCCGCTAATTGCAAAGACGGTGACGAATGCTTTATTGCTACAGGTGACCGTGACTCCTTACAGCTTGTTGATAAGAATGTAAACGTACTGCTTACCGCAACAAAAATGGGCAAGCCCCAGACTATAAGATATGACGAAGCAAAAATACTTGAAACCTACGGAGTAAAGCCCGTACAGCTTATTGAAATCAAAGCTTTGCAGGGTGACAGCTCGGACAACATTCCCGGTGTTTCGGGTATAGGCGAAAAGACCGCAGGCGAGCTGATAAAGAGCTTTAATAACATTGATTATATTTACGAAAACCTAGACAGTATTGATATAAAAGATTCTGTAAGAAAAAAGCTTGCGGCTGACAAGGATATGGCATTCTTAAGCCGTACGCTCGGCACAATCAGCCGTGAAGCACCGATTGAAACGGTTTATGAAAATTATATTGTCGGAACACCAAACGCTTTTGAATGCGTCAAGCTGCTTACCGAACTTGAAATGTTCAGTATGATTGAGCGACTGCACCTTGACCCCAAGGCGGCTCCCGCAGTTAAAGCAGACGAGCCGAAGGAAAAGTACGTCTGCACCGAATGTGATAACGTATCTGCTCTCACAGCCGCAGTAAAAAAGGACGGCAAGGCTTATTTTACGCTTGAAAAGCAGGGTGACGAGGTTACGGGAATATATGTGCGAAACGGGGCTGAAACCGCTCACCTTTCGGCACTTAACCTGTGCTTTATGAGCCTTGTTGAAGATATATTCGAAGACGAAGCTGTTGCAAAAATAACAGACGATTCAAAGGCCGCCTTTGCCTTTGCAAAGGAAAACGGAATTGAACTTAAAAACGTAATCTTTGACGCACAGCTCGCAGGATATATTTTAAATCCGTCATCCAACGACTATTCCGCTTCAAGGCTTGCGATGGAATACGGTGTTGATTTACCCAACGATGAGGACGAAAAATCCCCTGCCGTTGCCTGCTGGCTTTTAAATAAAATTGAAGAAAAGCTAAGCGAAAAGCTGAAAGAAAACGGACAGACTGATTTACTGCTCGGAATTGAAATTCCGCTTGCAAGAGTACTCAGCGATATGGAGGCAACGGGCTTCGAGGTTGACCGCAACGGTATAGCCGAATTCGGCAAAAAGCTGGAAGAAGATATTAACAGAATAACCGATGAAATATACGAAGAGGTTGGCTACGAATTCAACCTCAACTCACCCAAACAGTTGGGAGAAGCTCTTTTTGAAAAGTTAGGTCTTCCTGCAAAGAAAAAGACAAAAAGCGGCTATTCCACCAACGCCGAGCAACTCGAAAAGCTTGCACCCGATTACCCCGTTGTTGCAAGAATTCTTGAATACCGCACATGGGCAAAGCTTAAATCCACCTATTGCGAAGGTCTTATTAAGGCAATTGAGAGCGACGGCAGAATACGCTCAACGCTCAACCAGACCGAAACCCGCACGGGCAGAATTTCATCGACAGAGCCTAATTTACAGAATATTCCTGTCCGCACCGAGCTTGGCAGTCAGATGAGAAAATTCTTCCGTGCAAAAGCAGGATGTGTTCTTGTTGACGCAGACTATCCGCAGATTGAGCTTCGTGTACTTGCCGATATTTCAGACGACAAAACTATGATTGAAGCCTTTAATTCGGGTGATGATATTCACACTATCACTGCTTCGCAGGTCTTCAATATGCCACTGAATATGGTAACACCGCTTATGCGAAGCCGCGCAAAGGCTGTAAACTTCGGCATTGTTTACGGCATCGGTGCTTTCTCACTTGCGCAGAATATCGGTGTTACAAGGGCTGAGGCTGATGCTTATATAAAGGGCTATCTCCACCACTACTCGGGCGTTGACAGCTATATGAAAGAGATAGTCGAAACCGCAAAGGAAACAGGCTACGTCAAAACGCTGTTCAACCGCCGCAGATACCTGCCCGAGCTCAACAACTCCAACGGAATGCTGCGTGCCTTCGGCGAAAGGGTTGCACGCAATATGCCTATTCAGGGTACGGCGGCAGACATAATCAAAATCGCTATGGTGAGAGTTTATGACAGACTCAAAGCTGAAAAGCTTAAAGCCAAGCTTATAATGCAGGTGCACGATGAGCTTATAATTGAAGCACCGGAAAACGAAGCAGAAAAGGTAAAATCAATACTCAAGGAAGAAATGGAAAACGCTGTGTCGCACAAGGTTAAAATGCTTGCAGACGTAAGCGTTGGCAAAACCTGGTACGATGCGAAAGGATAAAGAAAAATGAACCTTGAACTTATAACAAAACAAAGCTATTCAGCCGCAAAGGAGCTTATTGAAAGGGCAAATATGAAGCCCGGTCAGGTGCTTCTTATAGGCTGTTCAACAAGTGAGGTGCAGGGCTTTGACCTCGGCTCACATTCTGGACCCGAAATCGGCAAGGCTATACTTGACGGCATACTTACCGCCGCAAAGGAAAGAAACGTATTTCTTGCCGCACAGTGCTGTGAGCACATCAACCGTGCCGTAATTCTTGAAGAAGCGGCTATGGAAAAATTTGGCCTCACACAGGTAAATGCGGTACCCCAGCCCAAGGCAGGCGGCTCATTTGCAACCGCGCTTTACGGCGCACTTGAAAGCCCCGTTGCGGTTGAAGACATCAAGGCACACGCTGGCATTGATATAGGCGGCGTGCTTATCGGTATGCACCTGAAAGAGGTTGCAGTGCCCGTACGCCTTGAAACAAGAAAAATCGGTGAAGCTATCATTATTGCGGCACGCACAAGACCGA
>JAZOMP010000012.1:0-2246 GCA_045654045.1 Acutalibacteraceae bacterium | reverse complement strand
TATTGCCTGTTCAGGCACGAATTCAGCGTAAAAATCATAAAGCTCCTCACGCAAAAGACCGGGCATTTCTTCAATATTGTCACCAACGAATTTTTTGCATTTTTCTTTGTAATCGTGCGTTGCCGTGATTACAAAAACCTGCTTTCCTTTGTCTTTAAGCTCACGAAGCATTTCACGGAATTCTTCGTGGGCATACTTTTCTCCGTCGTTGGAAACGTCGCCTGCAATCAGCAATATGTCGCTTGTATTGTCTGCTGCAATTTTGTCAAAAGCCGCTTTTAAAACCTCACGGCTGCCGCCCAGAAGCTTCTGGCTGCGCATAAGTGCAGCTTCGTAAGCTTTTCCTTCGGTGCCCGTTTCGGGTGAATAATAGTGGGTGTCGGTAATTACGGTAATTTTCAGGGGAGCCATTGTTTAGTCCTCTTTTGCTGTAACTTTATAAATTTTTACTGAGTGCGGTGCGATGTAGGCTTCGATTTCATCGTCTGTGTCAAATTCTTCGCCCGTCCAGAGTTCTTTGCACTCGTAGTAATCTGCACTTTTCAGGTTGCAGTAATCCTTGCCGATTATTTCCTTGATGCTAAGCTCTTCTTCAATTGATTCGCCAAATTTATTGAAGAAGCATATGGCTGTTGTACCATCGGAGAGGGGCTTTACAAGTACATCAACCTTGATGTTGGTCTTATGTCTTACGCACTGAACACCAAGAATATCCTGGTCGATTGCAATAAGGTCTTTGTTTGTAAGTAATTTCAGAACAGCATCGTCTTTCTTGGGAGTACCGTCTTCGTTAAGGAATCGACGGATATCGTTGCCGAGAATGAGGGGAGCAGCCATCATACACCAGAGGGTGAAATGGGCTCTGTTTTCGTCCATAGAAAGGTTGCCGTTACCTACTTCTAGCATATCGGGGTCGTTCCAGCCGCCTGGACCTGCATGCTTTGCAAGGCGGACGTTCTGCTCATAAATTGAAACTATTGACGGCCACGTTGCTTTTATATCAAGCGTGGTACGCCAGAGGTTGCCTGCTTCCTTACCCCAGTTCCATGGCCTGTTGAAACCCCATTCACAAATTGAGTAACAAATGGGTTTTTCTTCAATACCCATTCTTTCTGCGTATTCCTTTGTGGCACGTCTGAGCTCAAGACCCATCCTTGTGTACTGGTGCGCAGCAGCATCCATTCTGGAGGCAAAAGGATTGAAGATTTTAATGCTGTTATTACCCTTGCTTAACTTTACAATCACCTGAGCTCTTCCCTGGGGACTGTGTGCGTTTGTGGGAGCAATATTCATTTCGTAGGGGCTTGTTCCGTTTACGATAATCTGTGCATATTTGTAATAATTACCTTTTTTTCTGAATAAGAATGTCAGTACGTATTCGCCGTCTTCCTCAACCTCAATGTTATTGAATACGGCAGAGCCTATATTACCGCCAAGTCCCGTTATGTATTCGTCAGGTGAACGTGAATCCTTTACAACTCTTGCGTGCCCGGAAAGAACAGCATCGACAGCGTTGAAAGATAATATGTTATTACCGTCTTTATCGCTTACTATCATTTTTTCAATATTGGGAGCGGAAGTTGAAGTAGGTTTGTTGTGACAGAAATCATATTTGAAATATTCGATACCCCATTCTGCAAACGTATCAGCATCAATTGCCTCGTAACCGAGTGAGGCGGGAAGATCCTCGCAGGTGTGAGTGCCGTTTGAGGAATATATTCCTACTTTAAGTCCGAGCTCGTTAATTTCATCAACAAGCGGTCGTATTCCTCGGGGAAAATCAAGATAGTCGGCAACAAGTCTGTTGTTTTCATCTCTTTCGGAAGATTGCCAGCAGTCATCAAGGTTTATATACTGATAGCCTGCTTCCCTGAGTCCGCTGTTTGCCATAGCAGTAGCAACTTCAAGTATAAGCTTTTCGTTTATATCTCTGCGGAATGTGTTCCAGCTTGACCAACCCATAGGCGGTGTAAGTGCAACACCATTACCGTAACTTTTTTCACTTTTTCTGGTAACCTTTGTAGCGTTGGCTGCTCTTGCCGCAACAGCTGGGGCGGAAACAGTTTTATTGCTAAGTGACTGAACTAAATCGTTAGCGGCTGCTGCAGTTGATTTAAGGATACTTTTGAGCATTTTGCTTGACCTCCGATTTATAATATATTTTTATAATATCAAATGGAAAATATAAAATCAATAAAAATCATTAAAATAACCGCCTTTGAAGGCGGTTATATTTCAGTTGTTCT
>JAZOMP010000011.1:0-9778 GCA_045654045.1 Acutalibacteraceae bacterium | reverse complement strand
TCAAAGCTCGACATTATTCTTATGCAGCTTGTCCGTCTTACACGCGGCGGCGAGGTTGTAAGAATGAGCAAGCGTACAGGCAAATCAATCACACTTGTTGACCTGCTCGAAGAAATCCCGATTGATGCTGTCCGCTTCCTGTTCAATATGCGCGAGCCCGGATCACAGATGGACTTTGATCTTGACCTTGCCGTTGAGCAGAGCTCACAGAACCCCGTTTACTACTGCCAGTATGCACACGCAAGAATCTGCAGTATCTTCAAAAAGCTCGGTATTGAGAATATCGAAGCTATTGATGCAACAAATGAAGAGCTTGCACTTCTCACAGCACCCGAGGAAAGAGAGCTTGTCAGCCACCTTGCTTCCCTTACGGGCGAAATAGTAAATGCCGCAAAGAACTACGACCCTGCAAGAATCACTCGCTACTGTGTCGAGCTTGCAACACTCTTCCACAAGTTCTACAATGCCTGCCGTGTCAGCACGGACGATGAGGCACTCTCAAAGGCAAGACTTTACCTTTGCTCCTGTGTCAAGACAACGCTTCACAGTGTACTCACAATGCTCAAGATAGAAGTCCCCGAGTCAATGTAAGGAGGAAGCGCAATGTACAGCGTAAACATTATTGCTCACAGAGGCGCAAACAAGCGTGCGCCGCAGAACACACTCCCCGCATTCCAGAAGGCTATTGATATGGGCACACACGGCTTTGAAACCGACGTTCACCTTACAAAGGACGGCGTACCCGTTATCTGCCACAACTATACTATAGACGAAACCTCAAACGGTTCAGGCAAGATTGAGGAAATGACACTTGCAGAGCTTAAGAAGTACGATTTCGGCGCATATTACAGCAACGAATTCAAGGGCACTCCCCTGCCGACACTCGAGGAATTCTTACAGCTTGCACAGGGTAAGGGTCTTAAAATTCTCAACATTGAATTAAAGCCCGAAAGCGATACCTCAAGGCGTGAAACGTTGGTAAGAAAAACGCTTGAGCTTGTTGAGCAGTATGAACTGGGCGACATTCTTCTCATTTCCAGCTTCAGCAAGGAAATTCTTGAATACATAAAGCAGGTTGACCCTGAGTGCAAAACAGCCTTCCTCTACCCGGCAGGCTACAAAAAGGCACTCCTTACTATCTTCCCGCCCTTCAAGGATATGAAAAAAATGGACTGCTACGCAGCACATCCGCACAAGCTTTGTATCAGAGGCAGCTTTGTTGAAAACGCCCACAAAAACGGCCTTCAGGTTAACGTGTGGACAGTTGACGAAGCAGAGGAAATCCGCAATATGATTAAAGCCGGTGTTGACGGTATCATAACCGACTGCCCCGACAGAGTGCACCAGATTCTCAACGAAATGAACGGCTACCCGGAAAAATAATTTTTAAAATTTTGCTGTTTGCTATTGACATAATTATATTTTTCGTTTATAATATCGACTGTTGCGAACAGCTATGGACGTTTAGCTCAGTTGGTAGAGCACTCGCTTGACGTGCGAGTGGTCAGCGGTTCAAGTCCGTTAACGTCCACCATAAAAACCACTTCTTCGGAAGTGGTTTTTCTTTTTTATCCGTTGACTTGTTTTTATAAATAGATTAATATATATTTATATTCCTTAAATAAGAAATAAGGAGCTGACGTTATAATGAAAACATCAAAGGCTTTACTCAAAGGTATCGGTGCTCTTGCCGTAACGGCAGGTCTGGGCGCACTTGCCGCAGGTGAGATAATGTGGTTCACCACGCTTACAAACAAAGGCAACAAGCTCGGTCAGAAATTAATGGCAAAGAACGAGGAATTTCAGAACCAGTTCGTCTGCGACGCTATTATTCCGGCAGAGCCGGAGCCCACACTCTATGAAACAACTGATTTTAAAGGTATATCAACCCTTAACAGACTTGGCGAAATCTGCAACGCAACCTTCTTCCCGAACAAAACGAATAACAAGTGGGTTATCCTATGCCACGGATACTCTGCTGACCCCGGCAGTATGGAGCGTTACGCAAGACAGTACCACAAAAAGGGATTCAACATAATTATGCCCTATATGCGCGGCCACGAAAAGGGCGTGCGCACCAACGGTCACACCGCCTACACAATGGGCTGGATGGACAGAATCGACCTGCTGGGCTGGATTGACTATTGTATTGAAGAAAACCCCGAGTGCAAAATCATACTTCATGGCGAATCCATGGGTGCTGCAACAGTTATGATGACACTTGGCGAAAATCCACCCAAGAATGTTGTCTGTGCTGTTGAAGACTGCGGCTACACAAGCGTATGGGATGAGTTTTCCGTACAGATAAAGGAAATGTTCGGTCTTCCGCAGATGCCCTTTATGTACACCTCAAATCTTGCTTCAAGGTTCCACATCGGGCTTGATTTCAAGCAGGCCTCCCCTATAGAAAAGCTGAGATACTCCACCACTCCCCTTCTCTTCATCCACGGTGAGGCTGACGATTTTGTCCCCTACAGAATGGTACACGAGCTTTACAACAGCTATAACGGCGAAAAAGACCTGCTCACAATTCCCGGTGCTACCCACGCGGTTTCCGTTGACACAGACCCTGATACATACTGGGCAAAGGTATGGGAATTCGCCAAGAACTATATTGATATAGAATAATCATGAAGAAGCTTACATTAGTGCTTGCGGTTGTGCTGGTGCTTTGCGTTGCGGGTGCCGTACTTGTTACCGTTATGATTAACAAAAACGGCAATCCCGTAAAAGAGGTTATAACAGCTACGCCCTCGGCAAGTGAATTATTCGTTGAAGACAACGTAAGTGAATCCGTATCGGAATTAACTACTGTATACGAAGAAAGCTCAACGCTCAATATCACCTACGAGACGACCACCGTTTTTGAAGCAAAGGCGGTAAAGCGTGAATTCAAGAACCAACAGGAACGCTTCAGGCTATACAAACAGGTGCTTGAAGCCACCGTAAACCCGGCGGTTGCAGACGTATTCTTTTACGACATAACGCACGACTCTCTTGCCGATATGATAGTCATAACTCCCCTTTACGATGAGGAAGCGAATAAGGCAGTCGGCAGAATAATTCAGCTTTTCACCATCACCCGGGAAAATACCGTAACGGAAATATTCCGTGATTTCGGCGGAATACGCTCAACGGGCAA
Organism: Acutalibacteraceae bacterium; assembly: GCA_045654045.1. Taxonomy (GTDB): domain Bacteria; phylum Bacillota; class Clostridia; order Oscillospirales; family Acutalibacteraceae; genus UBA8612. The sequence goes on along the minus strand of JAZOMP010000011.1, from coordinate 6,636 downwards.
CGGTATAAGCTGTTACGTCACCGAGCGTGACGGCGAAGACTGCCTGCTAATAGTAAAGGAAGAGCTTGAAGGAAGCGTAGGTAAGCTTTCCTACAGTGTTTTCTACGTCAGGGAGGACGGCTCGGTAATAACCCGTGCCTCGGGTCAGTATTCGCAGAGTGAAGAGATGGACTACGACAGCGAAGCCGCTTTCAACAACTATTCCGACCGGGCTGAGGCGCAGATAAACGCCGCACACACCGTGCTGTTTGACTATCGCCACCCCAAGGCTGTATCGTCAAAAATTGACAGCTCATTTGAAGGATATCTTAAATAAAATACAACTAATTCAAGGAGGGCAAAACCCTCCTTTTTGTTATGGCAAAATATACATATTTTTTGCATTTGATTTGTAATATCTTAACAAAACGCAGAAATCCTTTTTATTCGCTTTTTAACCTTGAAAACGGCCGTAGCACAAGACTATAATAGGTGCTGTAAATTTTTGAAAACGGGTGAAAAAGAATGAACACACTCAAACCGAAACTTTTTTCGTGTATGAAAAAATACTCTAAACAGCAGCTTGTCAAGGACCTGACAGCAGGTGTAATCGTTGCGATTATCGCTCTGCCGCTGTCTATTGCCCTTGCGCTCGCCTCGGGTGTTGACCCTGAGCAGGGTCTTTACACCGCAATTGTTGCCGGCTTTGTAATCTCCTTCCTTGGCGGCAGCCGTGTTCAGATTGCCGGTCCTACGGCGGCGTTTGCAACAATCGTTGCAGGCGTTGTGGCTAAAAACGGCTTTTCGGGGCTTGTGCTTGCAACCGTAATTGCAGGTATTTTGCTCATAATTATGGGCCTTTTCAAGCTCGGCAGCCTTATCAAGTTTATTCCCTATACAATCACAACCGGCTTTACAACCGGTATTGCCATTACTCTTGTAATCGGTCAGCTCAAGGACTTCCTTGGTCTTACCTTTACCCATTCTCCTATCGAAACAATAGAGAAGGTTGAAGAAGTTGTAAAGTGCATAGGCACATTCAACTTCGAGGCACTCATAATCGGAGCGGTTTCGCTTGCCGTACTTATAATTGCGCCGAAGTTCATCAAAAAAATTCCGCCTTCACTTTTTGCAATTGTTATCAGCGCCGCACTTGTAAAGATATTCGATATGAACGTAAACACAATAGGCGACCTTTATACGATTTCCTCTGACCTGCCTAAGTTTGCACTTCCCGAGTTTTCAATGGAAACCGTTTCGGCAATACTGCCTGATGCGTTTACTATTGCCGTGCTTGCCGCTGTTGAAAGCCTGCTCAGCTGTGTTGTTGCAGACGGTATGACAGGCAGCCGCCACAACTCCAATATGGAGCTTGTTGCACAGGGCGCAGGTAACATTGCCTCCGCACTTTTCGGCGGTATTCCTGCAACGGGCGCAATTGCAAGAACAGCCGCAAACATTAAAAACGGCGGCAGAACACCTATTGCAGGTATGGTACACGCCGTTGTGCTTCTTGCCGTACTCGTTGTGCTTATGCCCTATGCTTCGCTTATTCCTATGCCCACAATTGCGGCAATTCTCTTCATAGTTGCCTACAATATGAGTGAGTGGCGTGAGTTCGTTTCAATTGTAAAGCACGCACCCAAGAGCGATACGCTGGTGCTTATTGTCACCTTCGTACTGACGGTTGTGTTCGACCTTGTTGTTGCAATAATTGTAGGTATAATTCTTGCAACGGTAATGTTTATGAAGCGTATGTCCGACGTTACAGATGCCTACGGCTGGAAGGAAATAGACGAAAACACAGACGACCAGAATATCCGCCTGAAGGTTATTCCCGAGGGTGCTATGGTTTACGAAATTACGGGTCCGATTTTCTTCGGCGTATCACAGAAAATTGCCGACGTAATCAAGCGTGCCGACAAAAAGGTTCTTGTTTTAAGAATGAGAAGCGTGCCCGCTATTGACGCAACCGGTATACACAGCCTTGAAACAATCATTAAAACCTGTAAGAAAAACGGCTCAACGCTCGTGCTTTCCCACGTAAATGAACAACCTATGGATGTCTTTAAAAAATCCGGTATGTACGGCGAAATCGGAGAAGAAAACTTCTGCGAAAACATTGATGCCGCACTTGAAAGAGCAAAAGAAATACTCACCGGCAGTAACGCATAACTCAGCAATTGCCTTTTGCGCGCAATATATTTTCACTTGTATTGTCCGGAAGAAATATGTTATACTTGAGCTAATCCGACACCCTAAATGAAAGAAGGTCTATAATGAGCATCAGCGAATATATGAAGGCAGCAAGACTCACCCCCGGAAAAGACGACGAGATAGAATATATGAGTATGCGCGAAAAAATGATGTCAAACGTTTTCGTTAATTCTCAAAGAAACATACCTCCCGTAACGTGTATTTACGATGCCGACGTCACAAAGCTTATGGAAGCCTTTAACACTCTCAGGGCTGAATGCGATTACAAACTTACCTTAAACACACTCGTAATAAGAATACTTATCGAAGGTCTTAAGGCAGCACCCAGACTGAATGCCCACTATCAGTACAACCATTTCTCCACTTCCGGCAGGCTGGTAATCAAAAAGAATATCGACCTTTCAATGGCTGTGTGTACAAAGGACGGAGCAACCCACCAGATAAAACTCCGCAACCTCGAAGACAAAAACCTCAAGGAAATATCCGCTCTTTCGGCAAGTGCCCGTGAAAAGCTTGAAACCGCTAACCTTGAAGACGTTATGTTCGAAGTTTCAAGACAGAGAATACTGGGTGAAATGTCCCACGGAAGAATTCGTTCTCCCCTCAGCCAGTCGCTGAGTGCTGCATTCGGCAAGGGTAAGGTTGTCAAGCTTTCCAAAACGCTTAAATCGGACTTCAGGAAAATATTCTGCAAGAAAGGTTCACAACCGGAGGACAGCCTTAAAATAGAGGAAATGAACGAAGGTACGGTGTGCATCACAAACTGGGGCTCGCTTTACGATAAGCTCAACGTAGAAATCGTCCGCATTCCGTTACTGTATCCGCAGGTATTTCTGCTCGGCGTGGGAAGAGTCCGTGAAGAGAAGTACGTATACGAGGATGAAGGCGGAAACCTTCGTCTGGGCACAAAGCAGGTGCTTCCCCTGTCCTTGAATTTCGATCATAAAATCGGCGGCGCTTCAGAGCTTATGCCCTTCATTAAAAAGCTTGACGAAATTCTGGAAAACCCCGAGGTTATATACAGCTGGTAATTATAATCAACTAAAAACAAAGCAGCTCAGATCTTTCACACAGAAGACCTGAGCTGCTTTTTGTATTCATAGCAACGAATTAAAAATCACTTTTTCACGCTAAGCGGGGCAGACTGCACGCCGTAGGCTGTTTCCGCAACAACCGCTACAGTAAAACTTTCCGCTTCAATTTCACCTAGGTCGAGTACAATTTCGTCCCCGCCGTCAATAATATAATACTCGGGCATAGTCCATGTCTTTGCAAGAAGTGTTCCGTCCTCAGCATAGGCAAAGGCTCTGTAAAGAACTATAGGCATACCGTCGGTGGACTTTGCTTCATCAACCTTAACGGTGTACTTACCTACCTGCTTCTTAAGTTCAATATCGGCATCCTCAAATACGGGTGCGGTGGATCTTGCCGCCTGCTTTTCGGGGGTGTATTCACGGTTTGCAGGGTCAGCAGGATTGTCGAGAATATACTCGATAATTACCTCACCCTCGTTCATATCAATACCTCTCATACGGATGCGGTTGTTAGCGTCAACCTCAACAACCCAGAAGGTTACAACCTTGCGGTGACCATCGGGGTGGTAGGTGCGTACGTCGTCAACGGTAAACTCAGCGTAATAGAGCGCACCCGTACCGACTGCGGTAAACTCACCCTGCCAGATTGAACGGGGGTCATTGAGCGGATAATGTGAGTGACCCGAGAAATCAACAACCTGCGGATACTTGTTGAGCACGGTTCTGAAATAATCCATGCCCCAGCCCTCAAAGTCGGAGCTGCCGTAAACAGTGTTTGCTATATGCTCGTGCTGGAATACGAAAACAGGCTTTGTCGGATCTTCAGCAGTCGCGGCAGCAAGCTGCTCGTCAAGCCATTCACGCTGATATTCGCTGTAGTGCTCGCCCTCTGTTTTGGAAACGGAAAGGCCGATAAAATGGTAACCGTTGATTACCTTGTGAACATCGGTATCCTCACCGATAACACCGGAAAAATATGAATGTACACCTTTGTCGAGAGTGGAGCTGTCGTGGCTCTTTGCAATTACGGCAAGAAGCTCGGTTTCCTCGCGCAGAACGGATTCTGCCGCAACGGCAAAGCCGAGGAACTGGTCTGTTCTGCCTCTGTCAGTAAGGTCACCTGCAAAAAGAGCAGCGTCGAGATTTTTGTACTCCTCGTCGCTGTCGGCAATGGCGTAAGCCATTTTGAGAGCCTTCTGCATTCTGAGTGCCTGAGTATCGCCCATTGAGCCGACGTGCGAATCGCTCGCAGCAAAGAAACGGAGTACAGGAACAAAATCGCTCTTGTCCTCGGGTGCTTCAACGGCAATAAACGAGCCGAAAAGGCTTGTAACAAAAATTGCGAATGTGACAAACGCGGAAATAAAGGCGCTCATATTTTTATGTCCTCCTTAATTATAGACCGTCAAATAATATGTTCAGATTTATACCCGTGCGTAAAAGCAGCTGAACTGAAAGCACCTTTCCGCACTCTGTGTTTTTCTGATTATACCATCTGAACTCATTTTATTCAATCCGTTTTAAAAAAATTTACGGTTATTTCAAAACAAAATGCCCGACACACCCCGAAGTCAGACACACAAAAATCACCCCGGTATCAATGATATCGGAGTGATTGTGCTTTTACTGTATTTTCTTGCCGTCCGAAAAAGCTGTGCCGATTCTTTCGCCGAGCCTTATGTATGTATGGTGTACGGGGTCAAATGCTATAGGGTCGAGCTTTACATGGTCAATCATTCCGCTTGCGCCGAGAATTTTTTCGTCAGCCGAAACATTTACTATTTCGCCTATGCAGATTCCGTCCTCATTGAATTTTATCAGCCTGCATTCAACCGTCATCGGAAGCTGTTCAATTACCGGAGCGTTTACAAATTCCGATTTAACGGTTGTGAAACCTGCCCTTTCCATTTTATCGGGCGTTTTGTTACCCGAAACAAGCCCCACATAATCAGCTTCAAGCATATATTCTGCGGTAGCAATGCTTACGGTAAATGCCTTGCTTTCCTTAATATTCTTCGTAGTTTTATGGCTTTCTGCAAGGCATATCATAATCTGGTTTTCTTCGTAAATTCCACTCCATGCGGCATTCATACAGCAGGGCTTGCCGTTGCCGTCATAAGCTGCAACAATAAACACGGGCATAGGGTATACCCACGGCTTTACACCGAAATTCTTTCGCATAATTTTTTACCTCTTATTCTATCGCATCAAGGTTTGCGCCCTTGGTTTCTTTGACCTTGAGCACAAACATAATTGCCGCAATGCTGACTGTGGGGATTGAAATCACAAGGCAAGCCCACCATATCGGCATAAGCGTCATACCGAGTATTATCAGACCGTAGCCGACAACAAGACCGATAATTACAAGCAACCCTTCCGCACCTACTACCGAAGCACGGATATCCGTGGGTACCTTTTCGGTCATCATAACGTTCATATAATCTCTGCCTATCCAGTATGAGCCCTGATACAGACCTGCAAACGAGCCGACAAGATAGGGATTCCAGCTGCAGAGAATACCTGCAACAAACAGAATGTAGCCTATAACACAGGTGGTTGAGAAGAGGGTTACTGTTACCTTTCTGCCTGCTTTATCGGCAATGAATCCCGAAAGGAAGGTTATTGCGGCATATATTACGGGCACCATAAACAGCGCCTTTGTGATACTGCTTGTGCTCATTCCTGCACGGTGCATTGAGGATTCAAAGTAAAGTGCAATTGCAGGCATTGCGGCATCGAAAATGATGTGGGAGATAATCAGCATTTTTGTGTCCTTGTTGGCGAAAATATATTTCACACCGTTGAACACGCTTGCCTGGTTTCGCTGTGCCTGCCTTTGCTGCTTGCGGGCTTCTTTTTCTTTCTGCCTTTCCTCATAGGAGCGTGAGAGATATTCTATTTTTTCGTTGACAAATACCTTTGTATCCTTTGCAAGCAGTACAACGAGCAGTGTTGCGGCAAAGCCTATCAGCGCAGGCACAAGGAAAATATCGCGCCACTTTGTTGCATCATCACCCATAAGCATATCACGAAGGGTTGGAATCAGCACAACGCCGAGAATGCCGAAGCTTTTGAGAAAGCTGTAAATTTTTGCACGGTGCTTGTCCGGTGCTTCTTCAAGAATATATATAATCTGAATATCGTGACCCATAAAGAAGCTGATTACCGCAAAGCCCACAAGGAACATTATGTAGCTTGCGGAAAGGTGGATTATCAGCAGACCGAGTGCCATACCGACGGTTGAAATTGCAAACAGCGGCTTTCTGCCCCATTTGTCGGCAAGCGCTTTATAAAACGGGGTAAAAATGCCCAACACATAGGTGAAAACACCTATACCCGAATGAAGGGCAAGTCCGTCCTCGTAGGTGTAGTATTTGCCCATAAAGGGATTGTTTACGAAAAACTC
>JAZOMP010000010.1:0-8893 GCA_045654045.1 Acutalibacteraceae bacterium | reverse complement strand
GCCTCGTCCCAACTGCTGCTCATCCACGACTGAAGAAAAGTGCCGTTAAACTCGGGGCTACACTTTCTTTCGGGCAGCTGTTCGGTTTTGCCGAAGGGTGTCGCCGCAGTAATCAGCGCCAACAGCGCAACAAAAAAGTTTTTAATTAAATTCAACATTGTAATCACTCCTTGCAGAAGATTTTAACATAAATTAGGATGCTTTGCAAATTACAGTTGACATCTGTAATCTTAAAATCTATACTAAAACCAAATAAACATATAAGGCGGTGGCTTAATGGCTAAAACAGCATTGACTCCCGAGCAGAAAATGTTCCGTCGCAACAAGTGGTGCTATTCCGTGCCCGGCGTCGGCAGAGATCTGGCATACAACCTCTATAACGCTTTTTTGCTCACCTACATTCTCTACACCCGTCAGCTCACTACCGAACAGTTCAGCGCAATCAGCGTTATTATGATTATCTGCTGTGTGTGGGACGCATTCAACGACCCGATTATGGGCGGAATCATCGAAAACACACGCACAAAATTCGGCAAATTCAAGCCGTGGATTTTAATAGGTGCGGTTACAAACGCGGTTATGCTGGTAATTTTCTTCTCAACCCGCATTACCGGCTGGGCATTCGTAGGCGTATTCACCGTGCTTTATCTGCTGTGGGATATCACCTTTACGATGAACGATATTTCCTACTGGTCAATGCTCTCCTCCCTTACAAGTAAACCCCGTGAACGTGACAGCATTACATCCTTTGCTAACCTTTTTGCCGGTCTCGGTACCGTGCTTTCAACGGCACTTATTCCGATTCTTACCGCAGGCAAAAGCACAATCGGCGGAAACTCAATAACAGCATATATGGTTATTGCAATTATTTTCGCTTCCACCTTCGTTGCAGGGCAGGCAACCGTATGTGCAACTGTCAAGGAGCCTCACGTTGCCAACGTTCCGCTTGAAGAAAGAACGGGACTCAAAAAGCTGATTAAAATTATATTCAACAACGACCAGCTGCTCTGGGTTGCACTTATAATGCTTGTTGTCAACCTTGCGGGTGCAGTTGTAACAGCTTTTGTCACCAACTATTTCTACCTTGAATTCGGCTACGAGGGTTCAAACGTCACAATGTTCACAACCTTCTATGCCGCAGCTTCGGGCATAGTATTCTTTATTTACCCGATTATTTCAAAGCGCCTTGCCCGTTTCAGGCTCACTCTTCTTGCCTTGCTTTGCGCCTGCGGCGGCTGTGCGGCATTGCTTATAACCGGCTTTTTTGTGCCGCAAGACTTAAAGTTCTGGCTGTACTGCATTGAAGCTATGGTTATCGGCTTTGGCTACTCGCTGTTCTATATGGTTATTACAATCTGCCTGATGAACACAATTGAGTACAACGAATACAAAACGGGCGAAAGAAACGAAGGCATTATCTTCTCTGTCCGTCCGTTTATGGCTAAAATGTCTAGCGCATTGCAGAAGCTGATTACAATGGTAGCCTACCTTGCAATAGGTATGCTTTCAATAACTAACGGCATTTCTGACCTTGAGCAGCAGGCAAACCTCGGCTACATAACCGAGGAAGAAAAGCTCACGGGCGTTCAGGCCGTGCTCAACGGAGCAGACGATTATATGGTCGTAGTCCTGCGCCTTATCATCGGCGTAATTCCGATTATTCTTATGGCTACGGGCTATTTCGTAATGATTAAAAAGACAAAAATCGACGAAAAGCAGTACGAGCATATGCTTGTGGAAATTGAAAAAAGAAAACAAGCGAAGTAAACAGCGGTAAACAGATTAATAACAATCAGGTGGTATAATAAAAATGTATGTCATCTACACGAATGCGAAGAATCCTGCACACGCAACTGCCTATTTGCTGTATTTCCCCGATTCATCAGGACATACTCCCCAAAAACTGCAAAATCTTTTTGAAGAATGGCTTAATGATGAAACCATAGATCACGATTGTTGGGTGTATATTGATGGCAAAAAGTATGGACTTTCTTATGACAAGGATGACTTTATCAAATGGCTAAATGAAAACATTTTTGCAGACTGTGATAACAAAGCTAAAGTTGTAGAGGAAAACCTTACATCTTTTCCACCTGAGTTACCGTTGCTGTATTATTAATTACTTTATTCAATTCACAAATCAGAAAAAAGCAAACAGTTCAAAAGGCTGCCCCGACAATCGGGACAGCCTTTTTAGTCTGTATATAATTCCGAATTCCTAATTCTTAATTGGATTAGTTTCTCGGCTTTCTGTCGCCTCTGCGAAAATCCTTACGGGGTGCAGGACGGCGGGGAGCGTCGGAAATTGTGTTTTCGGGTACCATACCCTCAATCTCGATAAGAGCATCTCTTCTGGAGAGGTTGAGTCTGCCCTGGTCGTCGATTTCGAGAACCTTAACGATAACCTCATCACCAACTGCAACAACGTCCTCTACCTTCTCGGTACGCTTTACGTCAAGGCGGCTGATGTGTACAAGGCCTTCCTTACCGGGAGCGATTTCAACAAATGCGCCGAAGTCCATAAGGCGGGTAACAACACCGTTGTAGAATGAGCCGGGCTCGGGGTCGTTTGCAATTGTGTTAACCATAAGAAGTGCACGCTCTGCATCCTCAATATCGAGAGCGCAGATGAATACGGAGCCATCCTCCTCAACGTCAACCTTACAGTTGCACTCTGCACAAATCTTCTGGATAACCTTACCCTGCTTACCGATAACCTCGCTGATTTTCTCAACGGGAACCTTTGTTGTAAGCATCTTGGGAGCGTACTTGGAAAGCTCCTTACGGGGCTCTGCAATACACTTGAGCATTACGTCGTCAAGGATTTCGCAACGTGCTGTATAAGTCTTATCAAGAGCCTCACGGATGATAGCGGGAGTAAGACCGTGTACCTTGAGGTCCATCTGGATAGCTGTGATACCCTTCTTGGAGCCTGCTACCTTGAAGTCCATATCGCCGAAGAAGTCCTCAAGACCCTGGATATCAACCATAGTCATGAAGCGGTCGCCCTCGGTAACAAGACCGCAGGAGATACCTGCAACGGGAGCCTTGATCGGAACACCTGCTGCCATAAGGGAAAGAGTTGAACCGCAGACGGAAGCCTGTGATGTGGAGCCGTTGGAGGAAAGAACCTCGGAAACAAGGCGGATGCAGTACGGGAACTCTTCTACGGGCGGAATTACGGGAAGGAGAGCCTTCTCTGCAAGTGCGCCGTGACCGATTTCACGTCTGCCGGGACCTCTGCTGGGCTTTGTCTCGCCTACGGAGTAGGACGGGAAGTTGTAGTGGTGCATATATCTCTTCTCGGTTTCGTTGTCAATGCCGTCAAGAAGCTGTGCATCGCTCATGGGGCCGAGAGTTGTAACGGTCAGAACCTGAGTCTGACCTCTTGTGAACATACCTGTACCGTGTGCTCTGTCGAGAAGGTCAACCTCTGCTGCGAGCGGACGGACATCGTTGATGCCTCTGCCGTCAACGCGCTTGTTGTCGTCAAGAAGCCAGCGGCGTACAACGTACTTCTGTGTCTTGTAAAGGCAATCGTCAATCTTTGCGATTTCCTCGGGATAAACTTCATCGAACTTTGCGTGAACAGCCTCGTAGATGGGCTTGAGACGCTCGTCGCGGATACGCTTGTCGTCTGTGTCAAGAGCTACGCGGATATCCTCGATAGCGAAGTCCTTGATAGCCTCGTACATTTCGGGAGCGGGGTCGTTGGACGGGAACTCAATCTTTTCCTTGCCGCACTCAGCCTTGATGGAGTTGATAAACTCAACAATCTTCTGGTTTTCAGCGTGAGCAAACATAATACCGTTGTACATTTCGTCGTTGGTAACTTCGTTTGCCATAGCCTCAATCATAGCAACAAGCTCGGATGTGGAAGCGACTGTTACGTACATATCGCTCTTTTCCTTCTGCTCTGCTGTGGGGTTGATGATATATTCGCCGTCAATCATACCGACAACAACGCCGGAAACGGGACCTTCCCACGGAATTTCGGAAATGGAGATTGCGATTGAAACACCGAGCATAGCAGTGATTTCGGGTGAGCAGTCGGGGTCAACAGACATAACCGTTGCAACAACGCCGACGTCGTTTCTCATATCCTTGGGGAAGAGAGGACGGATGGGTCTGTCGATAACACGGGAAGCGAGGGTAGCCTTTTCGCTTGCTCTGCCCTCACGGCGCTGGAAGGAGCCGGGAATTCTACCTACAGAATAAAGCTTCTCCTCAAAGTCTACGGAGAGGGGGAAGAAATCTACGCCTTCACGGGGCTTTGCAGCCATTGTAGCTGTACAGAGTACGTTTGTCTCGCCGTAACGGACAAGGCAGGCGCCGCCTGCAAGCTCTGCCATTTTGCCGATTTCGACTACGAAGGGTCTGCCTGCAATTTCAGTACTGAATGTCTTGAATGTGTCGAATGTTCTCAGAGTCATCATTTGCTTTTTACCTCTTTCTTTCAATATTTTTTATTGATACGGAAAGCGGCTTCGACTTTTAGCAATAAATAAAACGTTCAAATCGTTATACTCAAACGCTTTATTTACCGCTAAAGCCTGTCGGCGGCTTTCCGTAAAAATCACTTTAACATAATTGCAAGGGCGGCATAAATGCCGCCCTTGCGGATAGTCTTATTTACGAAGACCAAGTCTTGCGACGATAGCACGGTAACGCTCGATGTCAACCTTCTGAAGGTATGCAAGGAGATTACGTCTGTGACCGACCATCTTGAGAAGGCCGCGACGTGAGTGATGATCCTTATGATGCTCCTTAAGGTGCTCGGTAAGGTCGTTGATTCTCTTTGTGAGAACAGCAATCTGTACCTCGGGAGAACCTGTGTCACCCTCGTGTGTAGCGTACTCAGCCATGATGGCCTGCTTTTCTGCCTGTGTCATTTAATTTCACCTCATTAATTTATATTTGTTCGCAACCCCAGTACAGGGCAGGTGAAAACCTCGTCGAGGTTTAATCCCATAACCGAGTGAAGGAACATACAAACGGAATTATAACATAAGAAGCCGAAACTGTAAAGAGTTTTTCTTGCACTTCTTTTCGTTATTTTACCCAAACTTTATGCATTTATACACTGTTTTTATGCATTATAGCTGTCCTTGAGACCCTGCTCATCATAAAGGAAGACAGATTCAAGCATAATGTTGATGCCTGCTTCAATTGACTTGAGGTCAAGGTTATCGCCTGTATCAAGGCGGGTATGATAGTATCTTGCCGGAGCGGGATCCATAGCGGCAAGGGTTGCGCCCTTGAAGCCTGCCTTACAGACTGCTGCAGCATCGGATGCACCGAGGAAGATTGATTTGAAGGGAAGATCCATACCTGCGTTGAGTGCGGCCTGCTTGAGGAGTGCGCAAACCTGTGGGTCGGATTTGACCGTAAATGTCATATCACGGCTGTAGATAGCATAGAAATCGTAATCACGGAGAGTGTCAACACCGACGAAAACGGTTTCCATATCCTCAAGCTCTTTCTTGTGTGCCTTGGCAAATGCCTTTGCACCGCGAAGACCTGCTTCCTCTGCACCTGTGAGAAGTGTCCAGACCTCAACGTCCTCGAAGCGGATATCGTTGTCCTTGAGGTACTTCATAACAGCCATTGAGGAAACTGTACCTGTAAGGTTGTCGTTTGCGCCCTCAACGGGAAGCTTATAGTTAAGGAAGAAGATAGCCGCGCCGAAAAGAATACACCAGGCGAGCATAACCCATCTGAGAATGTCGGTAAGTGCGCCGTCCATTGAGCCTGTTGCAACGGAAGTGATTTCAGCTACGAGAGCAATAACGATACCTGCTACTGCACCGCCGATAACTGTCGTAATAAGGGGAGGACCGCCAAGGTAGGTGTAGCGCCACTCGTAGGATGAGTCAACGTGACCGGAAACGATAATGCGCTTCTTGGCTGTGCCCTTTGCGTTGTATTTGGCAACAACGTTGTGTGACGTGCGCTTGGGGAAGAACGGATCAAGCGTTTCGCCGTAAAAAAGGAACTCTGTTACAATAAAGAAAAGACAGATAAGGCTGAGTGCAAGCGGAATAACGGGCAGCCAGGAGGGAGCACCGTCAATAAACGTGCCTGCAAAGAAAAGACCGTTTGCAACAATCATAATAATTGCGCACATACGAATCCAGCCGAGGAATGCTTTGGGGTGAAGCTCAAACGGTTCGATGTTTACGCTGTCAGCATATTTTTCAAGTTCTGCCGCAAATCTCTCCTGAGCCTTTTTTTCATTTTCTTCGCCCGAGGGTCTGGGACCGATGGTCTTACAGACGTCCTTAATCTGCCTTGCGGTATAGTTTGTATACTCACGCAGCTTGGGGCGGTAATTCGGAATGCTTTCTGATGCCTTCAAGGTTATTATCTCCCTTTCATAAAATAATTATTTCAAGTATAGCAATATCACAGTAGTTTTTCAAGATTAATTATCATAAAAAATGTAAAATTTTAATTAAAATATTATTGCCCCGAATTCACTTGAAAACCTGTGCTTTATATGGTATTATATATTGAAATATTTTATTAAGGTGGGGAAGTTTATGAAAAAACTGCTCTGTATAATTCTTTCCGCTGTACTTATTGCGCTGACAATGTGCGCCTGCACGGATAATAAAGACAAGATTGACGTTGAATCGCTTGCCGCATTCAGGCTCGGTGTACCCACAGGCAAAGAGCCCGCCAAGGAGATTTTCGACTCGCTTGAAACCAGAATCAACAAAAAGGGCTACCGCCTTGAATACGTTGAATTTGCCTCTGCCGAGGAAGCACACGCCGCCCTTGCCGCAGGTGAAATAGAAGCAAGCCTTGCTTCGTTAAAGACAGATTTCGAAAAATTCGACGAGGAAAATCCTGAAACGCTTCTCAACCTCGGTCCTGTATGCCGCTACCCTTACGGTCTTTTCCTGTGCAACTTCGAAAAGCCCGAGGATATAACCGACGAGGCAACAATAGCAATTCCCGAAAGTGCAGAGGGTATTGCACGTGCACTTCTTCTGCTTGAGGCAAACGGCTTCATCAAGGTAAAAGAGGGTGCAGGTCTTTCCGCAACACTTGAGGACATTTCCGAAAACAGCAGAAACTTCAAATTTATCACGCAGGACGACAAAGCACTTGCCGCAAACCTCAATAATTACGAAGCGGATATTGCAGTTATGTCCTCAAAGCTTTCCGTTGCAACGGGTGTTTCTCTCAACAAATCCGCCTTTGCAATTGAAGAAATCGACAGCGAGGCGGCACTTGCATACTCCTATGTTCTTCTTATAAAAAGAGACCAGATTGCAAGCGACTGGTACAAGGCAATAGAACCGCTCTTCTTCAGCCCGCTTATGTTTGACAAGGTTGACGAATACCCGTCGGATATTGTCGTTCCCTCCTTCGAGCGTTCAGGCGTCTGATTTTATGAACAGTAACGTTAAGATTGCCGTCGCAATGAGCGGCGGCGTTGACAGCAGCGTTGCGGCATTGCTCGCAACAAAGAACAATAAAAACGCACTCGGTGTTACGATGAGCGTTTTTGAAGGCGCAAGCAAGCAGGACAGTATTGATGCTGCGGCAGTTGCGAAACGGCTCGGCTTCGGTCACATCACGCTCGACCTTTCGGCTGAATTCACCGACACGGTTATGCGCTATTTTTCGGACAGTTATATTGCAGGCGAAACACCAAACCCCTGTGTTTTCTGCAACAAAGCAATAAAATTCGGCGTACTTTTTGACAGAGTAAATGCACTCGGCTGCGACATAATAGCTACAGGGCATTACGCAAGGACGAAGAAGGACGCTTCGGGCAGAATTCTGCTTGAAAAAGCGGTTTTCACCGAAAAAGACCAGAGCTACGTGCTGTGGCAGTTATCGCAGAAGCAGCTGGCTTCGGCACGATTTCCGCTTGGTGAATACACAAAACCGCAGGTAAGAGAAATTGCCGCGGAATACGGCTTTGAGTCCTCCAACCGACCCGACAGCCAGGACATCTGCTTTGTGCCTGACGGAAATTACCGCCGGTTTATTGAAGAATTTACGGGCAGAATATTTCCCGAAGGCGATTTTGTCGGCACGGACGGAAAGCTCTGGGGCAGACACAGCGGACTTATCGGCTACACGATAGGTCAGCGCAAGGGACTCGGTATCAGCGCACCTGCACCGCTTTATGTAATACGCAAGAATGTTGAAGAAAACAGAGTTTATCTCGGCTCACACGAGGAGCTTTTTTCAAAGCGTGTTGAGCTGAGGGATATCAACCTTATAGCTATTGAAAAACTTGATGCTCCATTGCGTGTGACGGCAAAAACACGCTACAGCCAGAAGGAGTCGGCGGCAACGCTTATCCAGACGGGTGAAAGCACCGCCGTACTCGAATTTGACGAGCCGCAGCGAGCCGTAACCTGCGGTCAGTCCGCAGTATTTTTCAGCGGTGATACGGTTGTCGGCGGCGGTATTATTATGTAACAATACAAAGGGGTAATCTTATTGAATCTCGACCGTGAGTTTATTCTTTGTGCAGAAGAAAACACACGAAAGCAAATCATAGCAAGACACATTTCAAACGGCGTCAGCATTCCCTGTGCCGACGGTGTGATTATTGCAGACAGCTGCGAAATCGGCGTCGGCACAGTAATTTTACCGAATACAATCATTCTCGGCAAAACAAAAATAGGCACCAACTGCACGGTAGGACCCTGCAGCCTGCTTGAAGGCTGTACCGTAGGAAACGACAGTACGGTAAACGCTTCACAATGCGAAGAATCCGTTATCGGCAACGGTGTTTCGTTAGGCCCGTTTTCACACCTTCGGCCACATACGGTACTCGCAGATAACGTTCGTGCAGGAAATTTTGTTGAAGTCAAAAATTCGAACATCGGCGAAAAAACCAGCATCAGCCACCTGAGCTATATCG
>JAZOMP010000009.1:0-4353 GCA_045654045.1 Acutalibacteraceae bacterium | reverse complement strand
AAGCACAGAACGCCGTATCAGAAAGAAGTTGATTATTACAATAACGCACAGGAAGTAGAATCAATGGAAGATTAGAAAATCTTGTTCAAAAGTGAAAATTCTTCATTTTTGATTTCTATTTTGAGTATTTTTGATTTTAGGTGTCTAAATCAAAAAAGAAAAGACAATCCACTGAATGCCTTGAAATATAAGGCATAAAAATGAAAGCACCTACTGATTTCCAAACCCGCCCGGTTCAAATTTCAATAGGTGTTTCACTTTGGTGGGCAGAGGTGGATTCGAACCACCGAAGTCGAAGACGTCAGATTTACAGTCTGATCCATTTGGCCGCTCTGGAATCTGCCCATTTTAAATTGTTTGTTGTGGAGGCGGTGATTGGACTCGAACCCACAACCTGCTGATTACAAATCAGCTGCTCTGCCATTGAGCTACACCGGCGTGTGTTTGGTGCCTTGGGGCGGAATTGAACCACCGACAGGCAGATTTTCAGTCTGCTGCTCTACCGACTGAGCTACCAAGGCATGATGGCGACCCAGAACGGGCTCGAACCGTCGACCTCCAGCGTGACAGGCTGGCGCTCTAACCAACTGAGCTACTGGGCCATCGCCATGCACTCTCAAACAAGTGCTTGTATATAATAATCTATTTTAATATTTTTGTCAAGCGTTTTGTCGAACTTTTTTAATATTTTTTTAAGTTTTTTTCAACTTTTTTTATGAATAGAAAAAAGTTCTTATTTTGCCAAGTGAATAGCCGTCAAAAATACATTCAACGCGTACATGCCCCCTTCATTTTACTTTTTATAAAGCTTTGCTAAACCGCCTTCCGCTGTTTCACGATACGAATGTTTCAGGTCTTTTCCCGTCTCGTACATCGTTTTCACAACCAAGTCAAAGGAAATTTTTCTGCTATCCGATAAAAAGTATGCAAGGGATGCCGCATTGATGGCACGCATTGCTGCAACGGCATTTCTCTCAATACAAGGAATTTGCACCAAACCACAAATTGGATCACACGTCAAGCCCAAATGGTGCTCCATCGCCACCTCTGCGCCGTATTCAATCTGTCCCAAAGTCAAGCCACGCAACTCCGCCAATGCCGCCGTGGCCATACAACATGCGCTGCCAATTTCCGCTTGACAGCCACATTCCGCCCCTGAAATCGATGCATTTGTTTTAATTAAGTTACCAATCAACCCCGCGGTTGCTAAGGCGTTGATGACCTCATTATCCGTGTAATTGCTTCGTTCTTGGGCATATTTCAATACGGCAGGTAAAACGCCACACGCGCCACAGGTAGGCGCCGTAACAATCGTACCACCCGCGGCATTTTCCTCACCAACAGCAAATGCATATGCGCACACAAGACGATTTTCACGAATCTCTGCGCCCTCGTTTTCGACTATACCATCGTAGAGAATTTTTGCCCGGCGTTCTACGTCTAATCCACCAGGTAAAATTCCCGACTGGCGTACGCCACGCACCACCGCCTCTTTCATCGTTTGCCATACCTCGGCAAGATATTCCTTAAGTTCTACCCCCTCGCTCTCAAATACATAGTCGTATAAACGCATCCCGCGCTTTTCACAATATGCGCGAATATCCGCCATTGTACTAAGTGAATACACCTCAGCGCTTTCCGTTATAGGCTGGCCTTCAATGCGAACCGCCCCACCGCCAATGCTGTAAACACGCATCTGAGCGAGTTTTGTGGCACCCATGTACGCGATGAAATCCATTGTGTTGGGATGTGGACATTCACTTTCAAAGTCATATTCCACTGTAACGTTGGGTAAAACGCTTGCAATTACACGCTCGGTCCCGTGTCCTTCGCCCGTCTTTGCAAGCGAGCCGTATAAGCGAACGGTAAATGCAGTCGCGTTAGGATTTTCGCGCATAAAAATTTTACAAGCGCGCTCAGGTCCAATCGTGTGGGAAGAAGACGGTCCCTTGCCGATGCGGTATAATTCTCTAAGTGAATGCATAACTCACCTCATACAACTTATTTCTTATCAATATTATAACATTTATTTATGGATTTGTAAATGGTTATTCGATATTTTTCCGTATTTGCTGCAAGTTTTTTTACTTTCAACGCATACCTGCCCCCTATATACATGAAAATACCCGCACCGATAGGTGCGGGTAATATTTCGTTTTAAACAATTATACCAATTCGATAATTGCCATTTCAGCGCCATCACCGCGACGTTCACCGAGAAGGTAAATTCTCGTATAACCGCCACCCTGGCCAAGTTCTTCCTTACGAGCCGCATATTTAGGTGCGATTTCGTTGAAGAGTTTGTCCATCAAAGGATGCTGAACTTCTGCAGTTCTTGCCTTGAATTCGCTCTTCTTTTCGTGGAAGCCTTTAATTTCCTGCAAGTCATAGGTTTTAGCCATGATTGCACGACGTGCAGCAAGTTTCTTAGCGCCGTCTTTTACGTTTTTAACGGTGATTTCCTTGCCTTTTGCATCTTTCTTCGTTACTTCGTATTCGATGTTATCATCATACGTGTTTACCGCTTTCGTGATCAATTTTTCAGCATAAGATCTAAGTTCTTTTGCTTTTTCAGCGGTCGTTTCGATTTTACCATACCAAAGAAGCTGGGATGCCAAGTTTCTCAAAAGGGCATTTCTTTCTTTGGACGTTCTTCCCAATTTTCTGGGCATAATTTTAATCCTCCTGTTGTTTTAATGCGAGGCCGTAAGAATCCAATTTGTTGATGACTTCTTCCAACGACTTTCTGCCGAGGTTTCTCACCTTCAACATATCGTCTTCCGTCTTCTTGGTAAGGTCTTCGACCGTGTGAATGTTTGCTCTCTTCAAGCAGTTGTAGGAACGAACCGAAAGATCCATTTCTTCAATTGCCATCTTAAGAATTTGCTGCTGTTTGTCATCTTCCGTCTTCACGAGGATATCCATACCTCTGATCGTTTCACTCAAGTTTACAAACAGACTGATATGATCTTGCATAATTTTCGCTGCAAGGGAAATGATTTCCTTACCCGAGAACGTACCATCCGTCCATACTTCAAGCGTAAGCTTGTCGTAGTCAACTGCCTGACCTACACGGGTAGGTTCTACGGTGTAATTAACCTTTTGAACAGGCGTATAGATGGAATCGATTGCAATATAATCAACGATAGGCTTCTTGTTTTCCTTAGCGGGCTTATAACCTCTACCTCTACCGATCGTCAATTCGACGTCAAGCTTAGAGCCTTCATCGATTGTGCAGATGTACGCATCGCCGTTGATAACCTCGATTTCCGCATCAATATTGAGGTCTTTGCCAGTCAAGACAGCAGGACCTTCTTTGCAGATGTGCAATACTTTTTCGTATTCCTTATCGATTACCTTCGTTTTAATTGCAAGCGTCTTTAAGTTCAGGATTATTTCCGTAACGTCTTCTTTAATCCCTGCAACAGCCGAAAATTCGTGCTTCACGCTGCCATCAAGGAATTTGATACCTTCGACTGCCGCGCCGGGCAATGCGGAAAGCAAAATTCTTCTAAGGCAGTTTCCTATAGTAAGACCGAAACCTTTCTCCAAGGGCTCACATACGACCTTTGCATAAAAGTCGTCGTTTTCAAGCACCTCGAGTTTGGGCATATCCATTTCGATCATTATGTTACCTCCTTAATATTGAATTATTTGGAGTACAATTCGACAATCATATGCTCTGCAATCTGGCTGTCGATGTCTTCTCTGGTAGGAAGAGCCAATACCTTTCCTTCAAGTTTTTCTCTATCAAACTCTACCCACTTAACAAGGGTGTTGCTTGCTTTGGTTTCTTTAAGAGCCGTGAAATATTTGTTGCCCTTTCTGTTTTCTTTAACAACGATTACGTCGCCTGCCTTAACAATGTAGGAAGGAACGGTTACCGTCTTGCCGTTTACGGAAAGGTGAGCGTGGCTTACGATTTGACGAGCCAACGTTCTGGAAGGCGCGATGCCCATTCTGAAAACAACGTTATCCAATCTTCTTTCAAGCAAGGAGAGCATGTTTTCACCGGTAACACCCTTCATACGGTCAGCCATTTCGTAATACTTACGGAATTGACCTTCCTGTACGCCGTAAATTCTCTTGGTCTTCTGCTTTTCACGAAGCTGCATACCATATTCGGATACTTTCTTTCTGTCTGCACCGTGCTGACCGGGAGCAACCGGACGCTTATTGAACGGGCATTTTTCCATATAGCACTTGTCGCCCTACAAGAACAACTTACCGCCTTCTCTTCTGCAAAGCTTACATTTTGCTTCTCTATATCTTGCCATAATTCTATATTGCCTCCTGATTAAACTCTCCGACGCTTCGGGGGTCTGCATCCGTTGTGGGGGATGGGAGAAACGT
>JAZOMP010000008.1:0-14682 GCA_045654045.1 Acutalibacteraceae bacterium | reverse complement strand
TGTTCTTGAGAAGAACCATACAGTTTGCGGCAATTTCTCTTGCAAAATCCTGGTCGTCAAGGTCATTGTAGGGGTAGTTATTCTGTGCGCCTGCGGCAGCCTTGGCAATGAGCTTGAGTACGGTGTGCGGTCTTTCGGTGACTACTGCCTCGTCGAGTGTACCGTTCTTGACAGCATCAACAATCTTCTTTGCACCTGCACCTGCGGAGGAGGGCATTTCAAGGTCATTACCGTTCTGAAGGCCGAGAACTCTGTCATTACATGCGCCCCAGTCGCTGACTACCACGCCGTCAAAGCCCCATTCGTCACGGAGAATTTCAATCTGTGTGTGCTTGTTTTCAGAGCCGTGGAAGCCGTTGATTTTGTTGTAGGAATTCATAACCGTCCAGGGCTTTGCCTTCTTGACTGCAATTTCAAAAGCGGTGAGGTAAATCTCGCGCAGTGCTCTTTCGTCAACAACGCTGTCACAGGTCATTCTGCGTGTTTCCTGGCTGTTTGCGCAGAAGTGCTTGAGCGAAGTACCTACGCCCATTGACTGAACGCCGTTGATGAAGCCTGCGGCAAGCTCACCTGCAAGAATCGGGTCTTCGGAGAAGTATTCAAAGTTTCTGCCGCAAAGGGGAGAACGCTTCATATTGATGCCGGGACCCAGAAGCACGCCGACCTCTTCCTTAAGGCATTTTTTACCAAGCGCAATACCCATTTTGTGAAGCAGCTCCGGATCCCAGGAAGCGGCTGTAGTAGCGGCTGTGGGGTAGCTGATTGCGGGAACGGAGTTGCTCAGGCTGTCACCTGTTTTGCTGTAGTCCTTTTTACGCAGACCGTGAGGGCCGTCGCAGACCATAATTGACGGAATGTCGTATTTCTCCATTCCCTTGAGGTGCCAGAAATCGGCACCGTCACAAAGAGCTGCCTTTTCTTCAAGAGTCATCTTGGAAATAAGTTCGCTGTACTTTGCCATAATCTATTCTCCTTCAAAAAATTTTTCTTCTAATTTTTCAATATCGTCAACGGCTTCAATGCCCTTGAGCTTTTTCTGAATGATGCGGTTTCTGTCCTGCGCCATATCTAGTGCCTTGCCTGCATCGTCAATCTTGCTTCGTGCCTTGTCCAGCAGTATGCCGAATTTATCGTACTGGGTTTTGGCAACGGCAAGCATTTTGCGAACCTCGTTCGCCTTTTCGTTTATTGCAACCGCCTTGAAGCCCATTGAAAGCGAGGAAAGCAGGGCGGTAATTGTTGTCGGACCGGCAATCATAATGTTGTATTCGCTCCTGAGCTTTTCGGGTAAGCCATCGGGTGAGGCTGCAACCTCTGCGTACAGGCCTTCCGTTGCAAGGTACATTATCGCGTAGGGTGTGGTTGTGGGTACAACGATGTACTTGCTTATCTGCTTTGCCTCGTCTTTGATTCGCGCAAAGAGTGCCTTTCTTGCGGCAGCAAGTGCAGTAGGGTCAGCGTTTTCTGCAGCATCGCAGAGCCTTATGTAGTCTTCCATCGGAAACTTTGAGTCAATAGGCAGGTAGGTCACCGTACCTGAAGAATCGCCAGAAGGAATTTTTACTGCAAATTCGACAACTGCGCGGCTGTCCTCAACGGGTGAGAAGTTCTTTACGTACATACCCGGTATTGTCTGGTCAAGTATGTTTTCAAGGTAAACCTCTGCCCAAGTGCCTCTAGCTTTAACGTTTGTAAGCACCTTGTTGAGTGTGGAAACGTTTGCGGTAACGCCGTTTGAAAGCTCTTTCATTTCGCCGAGCGATTTGTTTACGTTTTCAAGCTGGTCGGAAACTGTTTTGAAGGAGCTGTCAAGCCTTGCCGCAAGGGTTGCGTTGAGCTTTTCGTCAACGGTTTCCCTCATCTGGTCGAGCTTCTTTTCGTTGCTTTCCTGCATTCTGCCTATTGCATCGGAAACGTTGCGGGTAAGCCTTTCATTCTGCTCGGCGTTATTCTGTCGTATAGAGTCCAGTGCCACGTTGAGCGTCTGAGTCATTCTGGTCTGGTTTTCAAAGTTGGCTTTTGTCATTTCGTCCAGCTTTTTTGACATTTCGCCAAGACTCTGCGCCGTCTGGGCGCGCATATCGTTTTGTCCTATGGACATTTCACGGCGGCTTCTTTCAAATTCGTCCGCAATAAGCCTGTTTATCTTTCCGCTGTCATCGTTGTTTCTGCCTGCTTTTTTGCTGAGTGAATAAATCATAACTATTGCAACAATAAGCAATACGATTATAACGGCTGACAGAAGAGTCAATATATTATCTGAGGGCATACTACACCTCCCCATTATACAATTACAATAAGTATAACAAATATTAATTACAATAACAAGTGTATTTTCCAAATTATTCCGCAAAAACAAAAACACCGCTGAACGCCCGCGCCCGATAAGGAAGTATTTGTTTCTCGAGTAAAATTTCCCGTATCTTTGACAAAAGCCTCGCAAGGCGACAGCCTTGCTACGTTTTTGGCTTCAATACATGAAATTTTAAGATGCAAGGAAAGGAAACTCCCACAGATAATGCTGACGCATATCTGTGGGAGTTGACGCATTATTGTACTTAAAATTCACATTTAAAAGAAATACTGCCTTGTAGGGCGTGGGCTAATCTCGGCGGTGTTTGGTACAAGTGTTTATTTGGCTTGTAAGGATTGTCTGATTATAGTGAAGAGACTGTCAAAGAAGGTTTTCAGCGCTTGGGTGAAGGTTACTTCCCAACGCTCGCTTGTGTTGACGTTTGCGCTTGTCATCGGTACGAGCGCGCCGGTGCTTCTTTCAAAAACAAGGTACTGCGGATAGTCCGGGTTGCTGTCAACAGTAAAGCCGTCGTGGTTGACTATATCGCTTACCAGTCCGTTTACACAGCCGGGGAAAAAGGTGTGCTTCAAATCCTTGATAAACCATGTTGTGTCGGGAAGCAGACAGGTGGAAGCGTCAATCTGCATATCGGGTGATATGTATTTTGATTTTTGGTCTGCTATTGCGGCAGAGATATATTCATCGGAAAACTTCTCGTTTACCAAAGTGGTTGTTGCGCCGAAGCTGCTTTCCTCAACGGATACGGTATCGTCGGAAAGAATATCTGAATTCTTTGTTATCGGTACGCTTTGCAAGCCGTATTTTACGATGTTGGAGTATTCTATGCCTCTTGCGGTCTGCTCTTTTAAAGTGTCCTCAAAGGTAAGCTGAACGGTGTTGCGGTATTCGATGATTTTTTCGATAAGACCTGCGTATTCGGCCTTGTCAACACCGTGGAAAACAGTTTCCATCGCCTTGTCAAAGTCCTCAATGCTTACCATACTCCAGTAGGATGGGAAAGTGCCGTAGCTTGCTATAAGCAGTCTGGGGAAAATATCAAGGTAAATATCCTTCATTACATTTTCAACAGCCCAGCTTATTACGTTAAGTCCGTAGGTTTTGTTAAGAAGCGTTACGGATGCCTTGATGAAGTCTTCAACATAGCTGTCAAGACCGAGGTCAATATCGTAAAGATATCTGCTGAGTCCATCGGGATGAACAAAAAACTCACCCGTGAACAGCTTGCTGCACTGCGTTGCACCGTAGAAGGCACTGCAATAGTGAATAACCTCACTTACGTGTTCACCGTCATATTTCGTCATATAGGCGTTAACAACGTTTGAGCCGTAGCATCTGCCGTAAAGAGCAACTTCTTTCGCACCGGTTACATACATAATATCTTCAATATACTGCTTGAGCGTGTCTGCAGTGTCAAGCGGTGATACGCGCCAGTCATAAAGAAATTCGTAAGCCGTAACGCTGTATTTGCCGTTGTGTTTTTTATTCGGAAGTGTGTCTCTTGACCAGCTCCACTTTATATAACTGCCGTCTGAAACCTCACCGTTTTTATCAAGGGCGGGCTTGCTTAGAATCGGCACGGCACATTCGTAAAGCACGTCACAGAATTCGTCCCATTCCTGTGTGAAAAAAGCCTTAGCGAAAACGGGAAAAAAGATTTCAGCTTTCTCGGAAATGTATTCGTCCGTGAACTGCATTTCAAAAACCTGTTCCTCGTTGCCGTTTTCGTCAATACGGTAAACGTTTTCACCTGTGCCTATAACGTGGATTACGGGTATGTCAGCACCGTCGGGCGTTGCGGATTGAACGGGCGCAACAAAAGCCGTTCCCGTCAGCACAAGTGTCAGACACAGAGCCAACGAAATTATTCTTTTCTTTTTCATTTTTACCTTCCTCTTTTTTATTTCATTTTATACAGTCTGAGTGCGTTGGTAACAACAAACAGCGAACTTAAACTCATTGCCGCCGCACCAATCATAGGCGAAAGTGTTATACCAAGCGGTAAAAACAGTATTCCTGCCGCAACAGGTATACCGATAATGTTGTAGAAAAATGCCCAGAAAAGGTTCTGCTTTATATTTCTGAGGGTTTTGCGTGAAAAGGCGATTGCCTTTACAACGTCATTAAGATCGTTCTTCATCAGCACAACGTCGGCAGAGTCGATTGCAATGTCCGTGCCACCGCCGACAGCAATGCCGATATCTGCTTTTGCAAGGGCAGGGGAATCGTTTATTCCGTCGCCGACCATAATTACCTTTTTGCCGTTTTTCTGCTCCGCTTCAACCTGCCCGGCCTTCTGTGCCGGAAGCACCTCGGAAACAACCCTCGTAACACCAAGGAGTTTGCCTGTAACCTCTGCGGTTTTGTGGTTGTCGCCTGTAAGGAGAATGACCTCTTTTCCGCTTTGAATCAACGCTTTTACCGCCTGCGTGCTTGTGGGCCTTATTTCGTCCGCAACGGCAATTATACCAATTACGGCATTGTCCCGTGCAAAATACATTACGGTTTTTCCTTGTGACGAAAGTGCTTCGGTCTGCTCTGTGAAAGCGGAAATATCAACGTTGTTTTCGCGCATAAGTGCGGCGTTACCTCCGAGAGCTTTTTTGCCGTCAAGCGTTGCCGAAACACCCTTGCCGGGAACATAGGTAAAGTTGTTAACCTTTATGATCTCACCGCTGTGTTTTTCACATATAGCCTTTGCAATCGGGTGCTCACTCTTGCTTTCAAGAGAAGCGGCAAGCTTTAATAATTCGTTTTCGCCTATACCGAAAGAAACAGTATCCGTAACGGCAGGCTTGCCCGTTGTTACAGTACCTGTTTTATCTAAAATTACCGTGTCTGCTGTGCAGATTGCTTCAAGTGCTTCGGCGGATTTAATCAGTATTCCGTTTGATGCACACTTACCTGCTGAAACAGTTATTGCAACGGGCGTTGCAAGTCCGAGTGCACACGGGCAGGAGATTACAAGTACGCATATCGCACAGGATAACGCAAATTCAACCGATTGACCGGCTATAAGCCAGGCAATAAACGTTACAAGAGAAATGCTCATTACCACGGGTACGAAAATACCGGCAATTTTATCGGCAAGTCTGGCAACAGGTGCCTTTGTTGCGCCGGCGTCTTCGACAAGCCTTATAATCTGTGCGAGTGTCGTTTCTCTGCCGACCTTGGTGGCTTTCATTGTAAACGAACCCTCAAGGTTGATTGATGCCGACATAACGCTGTCGCCGACTGACTTTTCAAAGGGCATGCTTTCACCCGTAAGAGCAGATTGGTCAACACTTGATGCACCATCGGTAATAATTCCGTCAACGGGTATTTTTTCGCCGGGGCGGATTACAACGGTGTCACCGACAACTATTTCCTCAGCATTTACGGTTGTTTCTTTACCGTTTCTGATAACCGTGGCGGTTTTGGGCGATAAGTCAATCAGCTTTGCAACGGCAGAATTGGTTTTATTTTTTGACCTTTCCTCAAGAAACTTACCTACGGTAACGAGTGTGAGTATCATTGAGGCCGATTCAAAATAGAGGTTTGAAACGTATTTTTCGGCTATGTCGGGTCTGGCATTGCCCAGACCGTAGCCAATCATAAATATTGAAGCGATACCGTATATAAGTGCTGCACCCGAGCCTACCGCAACAAGCGTGTCCATATTCGGTGCTCTGTGCAGTAACGACCTGAAGCCGTTGAAAAAGAATTTACGGTTTACATATATAACGGGGAGCGTAAGCAGAAACTGCAAAAAAGCAAACTGTACGCCGTTGTTTACTCCATGAAGAAAGCCGGGCAGGGGAAGTCCTGCCATATGCCCCATTGTTATATACATTAAAATAATAAGCAACGGCACTGAAACAGCAAGCCGTGTCTTTACCGGCGTGAATTTTTCCAAGGGTCCGGGTATAACGGGAGGAGCATCGTTAGCGTAGGTGTTGACCTCGGCAGGTTTTGGCTCTTCAAGCAAAACGGCGGAAAAGCCGGCTTTTTTTACTGCGGTGCAGATATCATCGGGTGATATCATGCCTTCGTCATATTCAACTGTAAGCAACTTTGCAAGAAGGTTTACCTGTGCGATTTCAACGCCTTCAAGCTTACCTACCGCTCTTTCAACTGCGGCAGAGCAGGCGGCGCACATCATTCCTTCAACGGTGAATTTGTTTTTCATAAGCATTCTCCGCTCGGTAAATTAACCTTAGATAATATAGCATGTTCCAGTAAAAATAATGTCACAAAAAAGAATTAAGATGGTAAATATTTTAAAGGCTTGCAACGGTTCTGTCCTTTGCAAGCCTTTTGTAACTGATTTATTATCCTATTTCAGCAGGAAGTGTTGTCATCGGGACAGTGGTTGTTTCTTCGACTACCGGCGGTTCGGTTGAGGGCTCTGTCGGAATCTCGCCTGTTGTGGGCTCTTCGGGTACGTTCTGCTCGTTGGTGTTAATCGTATAGGTGTAGTTATCGTAGAATATACCGGATACAAAGTTTCTTGCACGGATAACGATTTTACCTATATATGCTTCAAGAACGTAGCCTGTACCGGTTTCGATGATGTCGCCTCTGGAGGGGTCTTTACCGAAACTCGGGCAGTCAACAAAATAGAGGTTGCCGTCGTTGGTTACGCCGCTGTAGCCAAGTCCGCTGTGAAGGTGACCGGAGAAGAATACGATAAGCATACCCTGGTTTGTGTACTTCTTTGTGATTGCCATAAGTGCGTCGGACTGCTGACCAAGCTGACCGAGAGCCCATGCTTCGTTAACTCTGTTTGTACCATTGAAGGGCTGGTGAAGGAAAACGAAAACGGGCTTTTCAGTGCCGAGAAGACCTGAAAGTTCTGAATCAAACCAGTCAAGCTGAGTCTGTGAGAGGTATGCCTCGTCCTGCATCTTTGCCTCTGTACCGAGGGTGAAGAGGTGGTAACCGTTTGCTGTTTCGTGGCGGTAGGTTGTTGTGACAACCTTGCCGAGGAATTTGCCGTACTGCTCAAAGAATGCATCGAAGCCTGTGATGTCCTGCCAGGAGTCGTGGTTACCGAGCGAAACGAGAGTAAGTCTTACTCTGTCGCAGGCAGAAAGCTGGTTGAATAAAACTCTGAACTGGTCGGCTTTGCCGCCTTCCGTACAGTCGCCTACGATAGCAAGTACATCAACGGGCATAGTGCATGCATCAATATCCTTAAGACCTTTTCTCAGGAGAGAGGTTCTGTCGTATACAGATCCGTCGATATGTGTGTCGGAAATGACAGCAGCATTGAGCTTTATGTTCGCTGAGTCAAGCGGTGAATACCCCGCCGGTGTTGTTGTGCCGAAAAACATTGCAAAGAAGGACATAAACACTGCAATAAGTCTTTCGATGAGTTGCATAAATGCTTCCATTTTTTTCTTCCTTTCGTTTGAGGTTTTATATTATACCGCCATTTACCAACGGCAGTAATGTTGACAAATTGATGAAAGTGGATGTAAAATTAAAATTGAGGTGAGTTGAAATGAAAAAGAAAATAATCTGTCTTGCGCTCGCTTTCGCTATTATAAGCGGCTTTGCTATAAGCGCAGGCGCAAAAAAACAGGATTTCGTGCTTAATGGACTGGAAAGCGAATATTATATTATGCTCAATGCCGATTATGCAAATGCTAAGGATGATGCTTTCCTGCTCGGCAGTCTGTCCGCAAAGTATGAATCAAACGGTGACCCCGCCAGCATTTCGGATGGAAAAGACACGGGTAAGGTTTCTTACGGTGCTTACCAGTTTTCAAGTTACTACGGTGTGCCGATGGAGTTTGCACGCTGGTGTATATCCTCGGGTGAGGGAGCTAAAACCGGTCAGCGTCTTATTGATGCCTTCGGGTTTGATAACAATACATACGGCGAAAACTTTAACGCCGCGTGGAAGGCGATTGCCGCAGAAGACGCACAGAGTTTTCTTGTTTTACAGCACAACTATACAAAGGCGTGCTATTATGACAAAATGGTTTCAAAGCTTGAAACTCAGGTGAGCGGTTTTGATATTGACGATTACACAATCGCTTTCAAAAACGTTATCTGGTCACGTGCCGTACAGCAGGGTGTAAACAGCGATGTTGTATTTAAAGCGTTTGAAAATCTTGGCGGCTTTAAAAACCAGAGTGAAGACGTGCTGATAAAAGCTGTCTACGAGCAGAGTAGTAAGGTTGTCGATGAGCCGCCGTACACAAGCTCGATTGCAATGGAGAGAAGCTCTGCACTAAAGTACGGAATTTCTCCTGAACTTGTCGAGGGCAGATATCTTTACTATTACAGCAAAAATTCTTCGGATATTCAGGTTTCTGTTTACCGTCGCCTTGCTGTAAGAGAGCTTGCAGATGCTTTGGCAATGTATGAAAAATATAAGCCCGAAACAGAAGAAACCACAAAGCCTGTTATTCCTGAAGAAACAATACGAAGTTCAGTAGAGCCTCTGGAAACAACAACAGCCGCAGTTACTTCAACGCTGCCTGTTGAAATCGAGATTCCGGGCGCAACGACCACAGTAAAGGAAACAACAACCGCCCGTGAAGAAACAACGACAGCTGTTGCGGGAACGACAACCATTCCCGAAGAAACCACAAACTCTGCACCTGCAGAACCTGAACAGCCCGAAAAGAACTTCTTTGATTATATTGTATCGTTCTTCTCTGCAATAATCAGATTTTTTAAAGCAATTTTTTCCGCTATCTGATTTTTTGATTCAGGCAACATAATTATTATACCGCCGTAACCTATTTTTCGGGTAAACGGCGGATTTTTTATCGGGCACTTCTAAAAACTCAGGGCACACAAGATTTGTGCTATGAGTCTTTAGAGGTGCCCTTTTTAATTTAAAGTTCGTAAAGTCCCGATTCGAGCAATACGAATTCCTTGCCGCCTGCAAGAAAATATTTTTTTACGGGTTCATCGAATTCAAGGTAATCGTTTACCGCATAGTTTGCAAGCGAAATAGTTCTTACCTTGTTTGAGCCTTCGTTGCATATGTAAAGCATATCGTTGTAGCGAACTATGGCTACAGGCTTGAGGAAGGCTGTGGATTTACCGCCGCCTATTCTCATCTGTACCCTCTTTTCGTCTGTAGCGTAGCAGATAACCGCATTAAGTCCGGGTACGACGCTCCAGAAATTCTTGCCGTCAACAGCAACACCTCTGACGGGTTCACCGTTGTACTTAAGCTCGCCCGTCCATACTGCCGCACCCTTGGAGTTAAATATGCCGAGGTCGCCGTCGGGATAGAGCACAACCGTGTGGTTGTTGGAAAGAAAGCCCGTTTCGCAGGAAATGTAGTCCGTAACCTGTCCTGCAATTGCCTTGTAGGCAGGGCCGAATTTGCTTTCAAAATATGACCATTTGGTAACCTGTCCGCTGCGGCAGCTCTGTGCCTCGCAGCCCAGGAAACTGCCCTTGACGTTGCCGTCAGGCAAGACCTCGGGCTTTATGTAAAGAAAGCCTCCTTCGACGGGAAGAAGACCGTACACATCAAAATCAATAATCTTTTTCATAAAAAATCACTCATAGGGTGGCGGATTTCCGCCATCTCATCGTTAAAATACTCGTAAATCCGTTATAGGTCACCCCGCCAAGCCGCTCAAGGCTAATATTAACCTGCATATAAAAGCAGGTGGGTCGCCTCCCAACAGGTTCACGCTCCCTTCGTCCGCCGCAAAGGCGGGAGGTCTGCAATCCGCTGTCGGAGCAGGCATCCCTATAAAAAGAGTGTTGGGTTAGTATTGCCGAAAGTTGTCGCACAAGGCAGGGTGAGTATTAATTTTTATTCTTCGCCTTCTTCAAGCTCGAAAAGATCCTCGAGTCTTTCCTCGAAAAGGTTGCCGACCTCGTTGAATTCGTCGTCGTCCTCAATTGCGGCAAGGTAAATTTCGCCGTCTTCCTCTGAGACCTTGAGGATGATTACTTCTCCGCTGTCGTCAAGCTGCTCCTGCGGGTCATCGTAAATCGGGAGAAGGGCAACGTATTTACCCTTTTCTGTTTCGATTCTGTCAAGCTCTTCGAAAATGTGCTCTTTGCCGTCCTCGTCAACTACGCTGACGATATCGGGATTGTATTCTTTATCCATTGTTTACTACTCCTGAATTTTATTTTCTTTAATACATTAGTATTTTACATTGCTTTCGCTTATTAGTCAAGTGAAAAAATATACTAACATTCATATAATATAAGGGGTGAGTATATTGAAGTATTACAGACCGTATGGCAGGGCGAAAAAATTTATCTTTTCTGCGGTTTGTCTTTTGCTCGTTTCGCTTACCGTGTTTCTGCTGATTGATGCAAGGCTCAGACCGATGATAAGAAGCACGGCAACCGTGCAGGCGCAGTCGTTTGCCGCTGTTGCGGCGGGTACGGATATACCATCCATCCTCGCAAACACAGATACGGGCTACAACAGCCTTGTCAACATAAATCGCAATGCCGACGGTAATATTGTATCAATTGAAACCGATGCTATGCAGATTAATCTGCTCAAATCCAAAATAAATTCTGCCGTTGCAAAAAATCTTTCGGGCTTAAGCGCGAAGGAGCTCGGTATACCGATAGGCACGCTCACAGGGTTAGCGCTCTTAAATGGCAGAGGTCCGAAAATCAGTACGGTGATAAGTATTACGGGCAGCGCACAGACTTCTTTTTTTGACACTTTTGACGATGCGGGCATAAATCAGACCCGACATCAGCTTTTTCTCAAAACAACAGCAACGATGCTCATAGTTTTTCCGGGCGAAACCGTAACCGCCGCCTATACGTACACCACCCTTGTTGCCGAAACGATAATAGTCGGCAAAGTGCCTGCAATGTATGCGGGTATAACGCAAAAATAAAGGCGGACTCACCCGAAGATGAATCCGCTAAAAATCAAACCAATTTAATTATTTACCAATGATCATCATGATAAGGTTGTAAATCATTCTGAAGGGAGCAATGATAACCATAAGCCAGTTGGGGATAGCTTCCTTGATTGTGAAGGTGCAGGTGTCGGAATACTGGCCGTCATCGGAAGTAACTGTGATTGTTGCTGTACCTGCGGAAACGCCTGTAACCTTGCCGTCAGCGTCAACAGTTGCAACTGCGGGGTTGCTGGAGGTGAAGGTAACCTTTGCGTTTGTGGGGTTCTTGTCAGCAGGAGCTGTTTCAAACTTGTAAGCGGCAACCTTGCTTTCGTTTACACGAACCTCGTCGGAATGTGTGTTAAAAGCAATACCCATAACGGAAACGTAGTTGAGCTTGACGTCAACAAGTACTCTTCTGGAAACGTTGACTTCGCCAACCTTAACGGAAGCCTTGATATAGGTCTTACCTACGCCTACACCTGTAACCTTACCGCCTGCGGTAACGGTTGCAATTTCGGGGTCCTCTGTTGACCAGGTAACCTTAGTGTCCTTCATGTTTGTGGTTGCTGTGATGTATCTGGAAGCACCCTCGCCGATTGTGAGGCAGTTGTCTTCCGTTGTGTCGAAGTAGGGGTTAAGGAATACGTTTGCGGGAATAGCGGTGATTGTAACTGTTTTTGTCCAGGGTTCGCCGTTGTAGTACATAACAGCCTGAACCTTAACCTGAGTATTCTTGTTAAAGGTTGCGCTGTTGGGCTGGACTGTTACAAGACCATCCTTGGAAACCTTAACAACGTCTCTTTCGTCAACAAGTGTTGTTGCAGCGTCGTCAAGAACTCTCCAGAAGTAGTTGATGTTCTTGATGTTGGGGTTGCTGAGTGTGAGCTGAAGGCTCTGACCGGCAACGATTTCAGCAGTCTTGTGGCTGCAGTCAACCTTGACAGCGGTTGCCATACCGGGAACAGCTGTTACAAAGAAGAACTCTGTTGCAGCTGCCTCTTCTTCGTTCTGGGGCTCGGGCTCGTTTTCTGTACCTTCGCCTTCAGTGGGAGGAGTTACGGGCTCTACATAGTTTTCAACTGTAATGTAGTAGTATGCGTTTTCGATGTCGATGTTGCTGCTGAGCTTTGTCTGGTTTGTAACGTTGAGAAGTGTTGCTTCAACGCCGGAAGCATTGATCTTAACGTTAACGGGAGCGGCACTTTCGAAGCTGACTGTGAGTGTCTGTGCCTTTGCGCTGTAGAACTTGTAAACAGCTTTGCCGTCTGCTTCTACGCTGCTGTAGACCATTTCGCCGATTGCTACAAGTGTAGCAGTGTCATCGTTCTGTCCGCCTGCAAGCGTAAAAACGTCATTCGGATGAGAATAAGCCTTGTCAGCGGCGAATGCAGTTAATGCAAATGTGCCGAGAGCAAGAACGAGTGCCATAACAATAGCTATGGGCTTGGAAACTTTTTTCATTTCTTTAGTCCTCCTGATATTTTTTTACAGGCATAGCGCCTGCTTGATTTACAGTAAATAAATATTACCAACAAAAGGAATTAAAGTCAATAAAAAAATATTTTCATACCTTATTCCGATATCCTCCGACGCTATGCTTGTGCATTTTGACAAAGGTGGCTGTGCTTGAAAAACATAGGTTTATTTGGCAATAAACACAAATAATTTCAACAAAAAATAAGCGAAATGCAAAAAAATCGTCAAAACCTATTGCAAAAATGAAAAAAATTGTGTAAAATGCATATTGTCATTATGGGCACTTTACCCAAACCATCGTTATGGAGGTTATCCGGATGTCAAACAGACTTTTTCAAGGTATCATTCACCAGATGCGTGAGGCTATAGGAAGGACAGTCGGTGTTATCGACGAAACAGGAACAGTCATTTCCTGCAGCGAGCTTGGCCGTATAGGCGAGGTATGCACTTTCCCCATTGATGAAAACCTTTCCAAGGGCGAAACCTTCTCTGCGGACGGCCACACTTACCGTCCCTTCGGTTCGGTTTTACACCCGGAATATGCCGCTTTTGTTGACGGCGACGACGAACTTGCACCCAAGTTTGCCGATATAGTTGCCGTGTCGCTGAGCAGCGTCAAGTCACTTTATGATGAAAAGTACGACAGAGGCAACTTTATCAAAAATGTTGTGCTCGACAATATTCTGCCCGGCGATATCTATCTCAAGGCAAGGGAGCTTCGCTTCACAACCGATACATCCCGTGTCGTACTTCTTATCCGCATTCCCGAGCACAACGATATCTCTATTTTCGATATCATTCAGAATCTCTTCCCCGACAAGACAAAGGATTTCGTTATCAACATCAACGAGACGGATATTGCTCTTGTCAAAGAAGTCAGACCCAATATCGAAACAAGAGACCTCGAGAAGCTCGCACGCTCTATTGCTGATTCACTCAACAGCGAGGCATTTATTCACTGTCTCATCGGTATCGGTACAGTTGTTGAGGGTATCAAGGAGCTTGCAGGCTCATTCAAGGATGCTCAGGTTGCACTTGAGGTCGGCAAGGTATTTGACACCGAGAAGGAAATTGTCAGCTATGACAACCTCGGTATTGCCCGCCTTATTTACCAGCTTCCCACCACACTGTGCGAAATGTTCCTGCGTGAAGTGTTCAAGCGCGGCTCAATCGACACGCTCGACCACGAGACACTCTTCACAATACAGAAGTTCTTCGAAAACAACCTTAACGTTTCCGAGACTTCACCTAAGCTCTTCGTTCACAGAAACACACTGGTATACCGTCTTGAGAAGATTAACAAGCTCACAGGTCTTGACCTTCGTGAGTTTGATGATGCTATCGTATTCAAAGTAGCTCTGATGGTTAAGAAATATCTTGACGCTAACCCCGTTAAGTATTAATTCTGAGCCGATCTGCGCAGCGGCACGCGAAAATGTCGGCACGCAAAAAAGGATAGGATATTACTTTGATCGAATTTAAAAACGTATCTAAAAGCTACAGTAACGGAACTAAAGCGCTCGACGGAGTAAACCTCAAGATCGAGCAGGGCGAGTTTGTGTTTGTTGTAGGCGATTCGGGTGCGGGTAAAAGCACCCTGCTTAAGATAATGATGCGCGAAGAGGTTGCAACCGAAGGCAGTGTCGTTATCAAAAACCGCTCGCTCAATACAATGAAAAAACGCGATATACCTTATTTCAGGCGTCACCTCGGAATCGTTTTCCAGGATTTCAGGCTGATTCCTAATATGACTGTCTATGACAACGTTGCGTTTGCAATGCGTGTTATAGGCGCTAAAGAGAAAAAAATCAGTAACAGAGTCCCTCATGTTCTCAGCCGTGTAGGTCTGGCGGATAAGGCAAAGTGCTTACCTAACGAGCTTTCAGGCGGTGAACAGCAGAGGGTCGCTTTGGCGCGTGCAATTGTAAATAACGCTGATATTATTATTGCTGACGAGCCTACGGGAAACGTCGATACAAAACGTTCCTTTGAAATTGTTGAGATGCTTAATCAGATCAACGCTTCGGGTACAACTGTTATTATGGTTAC
>JAZOMP010000007.1:0-2706 GCA_045654045.1 Acutalibacteraceae bacterium | reverse complement strand
TACGTCAATATTGCAAATCGGCTTATTTTTTTATTAAAGAACCAAAAGTTTGCACTAAAGTACAATGTGTTGATTTATATTATTTGTTAGAATTACAATGTAGATGAGTATCTTTATTGCTTAATAGGGTGGTGATGCAGTGAGAAACAGACCGACGGGAAACGGATTCCTTTCAGCGTTGCTGATAAACCTCGTATTCAACCTTAATTGGTCAATTCCTGCATGGCTTTTGCTTGCGGCACATTTCATTTTCAAAATATCAATATGGTGGTTTGTTGCCGCACTCACCGTATGGATTATTGCCGTTGCAATAAAAACAGCGGTTTTTTCGTGGCTTGTTCACGTCGGCAATATCCCCGATCCGCCCAAAGAAAACAAAAACCCCTATTCTTCAACGGGATATAAACCGAATAAATAAGGAGGTAATGTATGAGAATTTTGAAAAAATTTATCTCTCTTGCTTTGTGTACCGTTATTCCTTTCGCCCTTGCATCCTGCTCCGATGAAGGCGGCGAAGAAAAAGTTGCTTTAACAACACAAGCTTCGTCAATCGAAAGTACAACGAAGAGCAAGGAAGATTTGTTGGCAAGGGTAATTGAAGCTAATCTTCTTGAAAACCTTCTTAAAAGAAATGAAAGCGTTTCTTTCAAAACGGAGTATGACGGCGAATCAACAACGGAGATTTATTTCTCGGTTGATTCTGAAATCGTCCGAGTGGTTGACCAGAATCTGTACTATGCAGATGAGTTCACAGTTGCTGTTGAATACAAAGGAATGAACGGCTTGTCTGTTAACGGTGAAAGATTCCGTGTCCGTGCATTTTTTGATGTGTTCGGAACAGAAGAAAATGAAGACAAGCCGTGGTATAACGATACAATCGCATATCCGCTCATCAATGATAATCTCAGCCTGAGAGAAGAAACGGATGAATATTACATCTTCGAAAATCTTGGTGACGACCCCGACAATGAGTTGTATATTCAGACCGTTTGCTATGTTGACAAACAAACCCTTAACATAGTTAAAACTGTTCACGATAACGATGGATATGTTGTTGAAGAAGAGTATATTTATAACGAACCGAATGAATTGATGAACGTGCTTGATGATTGGAAAGGCGAAATGAAGAATGTTACGGTTGTATATGAAACATATAAAGACGGCAATCCCGTAACATATACCGAAGAATATGAAGTTCCGTACGGTTGGGAAGTAATTGCGGATAATAATTTGTATGATACTCCTGAATTTTCAGTTTATCTTGATGAAGGCTACACACAGGAATATGAATATCCGGGTGACGGAATTGATTACACAATCTATGTAACAACTGCGATGGGGTAAGGAGGTAATGCCAATGAAAAGGATAACAGCCGTTTTACTTGCTTTGATTATGCTGATTTCCTTTGCGGCTTGCGAAGGCAAGGATAACGGTGAAACAACAACCAAAGCTCCTTCGGCGCAGCAAACTGAAGAAGCCGCCACAAAAGGTAACAGCTCCGCAAACGACAAGGGCGGCAAGGAAACAGCAGATGACAGTGGCGATTTGCTGATTACTCTTTATATGGACTGCGATTCCGAAGATTACCAAAGTCTGACGGGTAAAATAGGAAGTATAAACACAGGAATTGATCCTAAGACTTCGGCAGGCTGTTTCAGATTTGTTTCACCAAAAAACGGTGTGGCTGTCAGACTTGAAGCGATTATGTGGTCGCCGATTGTTGATGATTTTGAGGTAACCGAAACAATATTCGAAATCTCAACCGAAAAAGACAAAATTTATGAATTTGACTGCTATGTAACCGAAACAATTCCCGATTACAGACTCGTTGCCGAGTACGGCGAAATGAAAGCAAATTATTATCTGGCTATGGACGGCTATGAGGTTGTAACAAAGCTGCTTATGGTTGATGAGGGCAACACGCCCGAAGAAATAACCGAAGATTCAGCCTTCTATAACCTCTGCGTTGCCCGTGCGACATCAAAAATCTTCTATGAAGGCTATGTTGAGCATGGTGATCCTGCCGTTATCTGGGATACACTTGCTTATGCAGTAACGCTCAATGAATTCAAAATGAACGGCACGGAAGACTATGTAAATATGATAGGTCTTTCCGAGTGGGAAGCCGATGCTTATTTCAGCACCCTTTATCCCACGCTTGTCGAAAGCGATACGGAGCTTCCCGAAGACGGCAATGTTGTGGCAGCTCATTTCAGCACAGGTAAAAAATATCTCGTTATGCCGTACACTTTTGAGAGATTCAGCACAAACGAATTTTACGGTGTTGATGATAACGGTGACGGAACGTATTCCGTTAAAATCCGCATTGATGATTACAGATTTGAAGGCTATGAAGAATGCGGTTTTGCGGTAATCGTCAAACCCGCTGCAAACAGTCCTTTCGGCTATGTAATCACAGATATTGTTGCTTGTGAATTACCGAGAGGATGAGAATAAATTTTTAAATTATAAACCGATTTCTTGAAAGGAGTTTTTAACTATGGGACTTATAAAAGCAGGAATAGGCGCAATGGGCGGCGTTTTGGCTGACCAGTGGAAGGAGTTTTTCTACTGCGAATCACTTGAAAACGACGTGTTGATGGTTAAGGGACAGAAGCAGACAAGCGGCCGTTCCTCCAACACAAAGGGCAGTGATAACATAATTTCAAACGGTTCGGGTATTGCCGTTGCCGACGGTCAGTGTA
>JAZOMP010000006.1:0-12774 GCA_045654045.1 Acutalibacteraceae bacterium | reverse complement strand
TTTGTCATAAGGAAAATTACGTCGTACTTGCCCGACATTTCATCGGGTGTAATTGCCTTTACGGGGGTTGTGAAATCAACAGTACCCGTAATGTGAGCGCCCTTTTCGTTAAGGGTTGCTACGTGAGCCTTGTTTCTGTTTACAAGCTCAACCTCTACACCGTTTTTGGTCATATAAGCACCGAGAACGGTACCGAGTGAGCCTGCGCCGTAAATTGCACACTTCATTTTTGTCACTCTCCGTAAAAATAAATTTATTTAAACATTAAAAAGAAGCTCGCTGTAATTGGGGTAGGGCCAGTATTTTTCAGCAACAATTGTTTCCAGTTCGTCAGCAACAGACCTTAATTTGTTCATTGCAGGGACAAGCTTATCTCTGCAGTACGAGGAAGCCTCAAGGCTGTCGTTTGCGCTTGAAAGACCTGCGATTGTTGCTTCAAGCGCATCCGTTCTGCGGTAGAGCTTGTTGTAAAGGTCGGCAAGCCTTGTGCAAAGCTTGAGCGAAGCATCGCTTTCGGTAATAATTCCGATATCCTGCTTGAGCTTTACGCTCTGCGCAACCTCGTTTGTGTAACTGAGTACTGCAGGCATAATCTCTTTTTTAGCCATTTCAAGCATTGTAAGTGCCTCGATATGAAGCACCTTGCAATAGCTGTCGAGCATAATTTCGCAACGGGAAGCAATTTCGCTTTTGGTGAAAATCTTGTGCTTGGTGAAAAGCTCAACGTTCTTCTCGTTAACAAAGTGGGGAACAGCATCAGCTGTTGTTTTAAGCTCGTAAAGGCCTCTGCGGTGAGCCTCGTCAACCCAGTCCTGAGTGTAGTTGTTGCCGTTGAAGATTATACGCTTGTGGGCGGTGACTGTTTCACTCATCCACTTATCAAGCTCTGTTTCAATATCGTCTGCTGTTTCAAGTCTGTCCGCAAGGCGGTCAAAAACGTCGGCAACGGCTGTGTTGATTACAGTATTTACGTCGGCAATTGAGAAGCTTGAGCCGAGCATACGGAATTCAAACTTGTTACCCGTGAACGCAAGGGGAGAGGTACGGTTGCGGTCTGTCGTGTCCTTTTTGAAATCAGGGAGTACGTCAACACCTGTAACAACCGTTTCTGCCTTCTTGTTTTCGCCGTGCTCTCCCTTCTCGATAGCGTCAAGAATTTCAGTTAATTCATCGCCAAGGAAAATCGAGATGATTGCGGGCGGAGCTTCTGCCGCACCGAGTCTGTGGTCGTTACCTGCGGAAGCAGATGTGATACGCAGTAAATCCTGGCTCATATCAACTGCTTCAAGTACAGCACAAAGACAGACGAGGAAGGTTTTGTTATCCTGCGGCTTCTTGCCGGGCTTGAAAAGGTTTTTGCCGTAGTTGGTGGAAAGCGACCAGTTGTTGTGCTTACCGCTTCCGTTAACACCCGCAAAGGGCTTTTCGTGAAGCAGGCAGGCAAGACTGTGCTTGTCGGCAACCTTTTTCATTATTTCCATTGTGAGCTGGTTGTGGTCGGCGGCAATGTTCGCTGTTGCAAAAACGGGTGCAAGCTCGTGCTGAGCGGGAGCAGCCTCGTTGTGCTCGGTCTTTGCGTAAACGCCAAGCTTCCACAGCCCCTCGTTAAGCTCCTGCATAAACGCCATAACTCTGGGCTTGATAACGCCGAAGTAGTGGTCGTCAAGCTCCTGACCCTTGGGGGGCTTTGCGCCGAAAAGCGTTCTGCCCGTGATTACAAGGTCACGGCGTTTTTTATATGTTTCCTTATCTACGAGGAAGTATTCCTGTTCAGGACCGACGGTAGTGTTAACTCGTGTAACCTGGTCGTCACCCATAAGCTTAAGCAGGCGTACAGCCTTTGCGTTAACTGCCTCCATTGAACGAAGAAGCGGAGTTTTCTTGTCAAGCACCTCACCGCCGAAGGAGCAGAAAATAGTCGGAATACAAAGCGAATCATCTTTAATAAATGCATAGGAGGTAGGGTCCCATGCGGTGTAGCCTCTTGCCTCGAAGGTTTCCCGCAGACCGCCCGAGGGGAAGGAAGAAGCGTCGGGCTCACCCTTGATAAGCTCCTTACCGGAAAATTCCATTATAATTCTGCCGTCGGGCTGAGGTGTCAGAAAGCTGTCGTGCTTTTCTGCGGTAATGCCCGTAAGCGGCTGGAACCAGTGTGTGTAGTGGGTTGCACCTTTTTCAATTGCCCAGTCCTTCATAGCGGCGGCAACTGCGTTGGCAACCGTAATATCGAGAGCCTTGCCCTCTTCAATAGTCTTGTGAAGCGATTTGTAAATTTCCCTTGGCAGACGTGCGCTCATAACGTCGTCGTTGAATACAAGACTGCCGAATATCTCGGGTACATCCCTCATCGTGAAAGCACCAAACCTTTCCATTTTAACGAGAATACATAAAAATACAGTATCCATATTATCACAAAGAAAATAGCTTTTCAATCGCTTAAAAAAATTTCGTCGGATATGCAACATTACCCGACGAAGAGAGAGAAGGATTTATTTATTTTATATAAATTACAGCTTGTCGGTAAGACCGACAGCAAATGCTGCCTATTGGAAAGTAAAATAAAATATTAAAATTGATAAACGGCAGAGTTTAAACCAGCATATAAATCCGCCGTTTATGAATGTATATGATTTATTACTCTTTGAAATAGGCGGCATTTGGGGTGCGCTTCGCACCGACAAACTGTACTTATCTCTTTTTCCTATATACTACTACCCCCGCCAGAATCTCTGCAATATAAATCAGCATAAATCCGCCGTGGATGATAAGCTTTTTAACACCTTCTGCGTGGTACCGAAGGTCGTCGGCTGTATACGTTGTTACCGGCATACCGTTTTCGCTGTCGCTCCAATGGATTTCAACAACGCTTTCGTTCATATGAGAAAACTTAAACACTTCCTCACCGTTGTAAACGAAGGCTTCTTCATTTTCCTTGAGTGCGTCCTGCCATTCCTGCTCTGAATCAGTCAAACTGCCGTCGGGGAATGGCTCAAATTCGCTTAAGGTTTGCGTGACTGCTTCCTCGTGAGCTTCATAGAATAATCCGTAGTAGGTGTTGTTGTAGGGTACGGGAGTTTCGATATATTTCTTGAACTCTTCAACCGTTTGGTGCACTGTGCCGTCTGTAAAAGCCGAGGCAGGTACAGCGGTGTAAACACCTGCGTGGCAAAGCATTGTCAGTAGCATTATTACCGAAATTATAGCGGAAACCTTTATTTTAAGTGTGTCTTTTTTTATTGCGTTTTCGCTCAGCTTTATTTTGCCTTTTCGTGCGAGGATTACACGGACTACCCACGAAATAAATACAGCGGCAACTGCGAGAATCAGAAGGAAAACAAGGGCATAACCCAGCCATTCACCTTCGTCTATTCCTACGTAAACTCCGCCAAGCAGAAGCGGCAGGGTTACCGTAAAAAGGGAGACGATAACCGCTTCGGCGGCGGCAATGATTTTCCATAGCTTTTGCTTGTGGTCGGAAATTTTTTCCTCGTCAAAATCGTCTGCTTTAATTGCAGAAAAAGCTGCAACGGCAAAGCAGGCTTCGCTTATTGCGGCGGCAAGGTAAAAAATACATCCCACAAAAAAACCGAGGCTTGAACGAAGCAGGGCAGAGTTGCAGATCATAGCCGCAATAAGTCCAGCCGCCGCTATGCCCGAAGAAACTATACTGCGTATTTTCAGCCTGGTTGCGTTGCTTTCAAGCAGACGGTCAAGCTGCTTTTGAGTTTTTGTTGCAACCGCTTCCTCTGTCTTGCTTGCGCTTGCCTTTTCGCCCCGTAAAAGCTCGTCGGACGTAACGCCGAAAATTTCCGCAAGCACGGGTATGAGCGTTAAATCGGGCGCACTCTCGTCCCTTTCCCAACGGCTTACCGCCTTGTCGGAAACGTTGAGCTTTTCCGCCAGCTCACGCTGTGTCATTCCGTTTGCCTTTCTTAAAACGGCAATAAAACCGCCTATAGTTCTGCGTTCCATAAATTATTCCTCCTGTCACCGTTATTCTACAAAACCGACAGTAAAAAGTACAGCCCGTATTCCGTAAATAACTCTCGCAAAGCGAGAATGTCAGCAAGGCCGACAGCAAATGCCGCCTTTTAAAAGTTTACAAATAACATAACGGCATAAACGGCGGAAATAAAGGAGGCTGTTAATATTTATAAGTTATTTTAATTATATCATATTTTTTGATTATATTATATTTATGTTTACAAAAAATACTGTGTATGCTATATTTACAGATGTATTTCAGATAAGAAACTTTTTACAATTTCTTCGGAGGAAAAACGGTGAAAAACAAAACGTCCCCGTTACGGAGTAATCTTATAGGCGACAAGGCGTTTTACTCTCAGGTTTTAGCTATAGTTGTTCCTATAATTGTTCAGAATACAATTACAAACGTTGTCAGCCTGCTGGACAACATTATGGTCGGACGTGTCGGCACGCTCGAAATGTCTGCCGTTGCAATTGACAACCAGCTTTTGTTTGTCTTTTCGCTTTGCATTTTCGGCGGCATGGCAGGCGCAGGCATTTTCGCAACGCAGTTTGCCGGTGCGAACGACAATACAGGTGTGCGCCATTGCTTCAGGGTTAAACTAATGGTCGGCTTTCTTATGCTTGCCGCCGCTTTTACGCTGTTTCTTGCCCTGCCCGATAAGCTGATTTCGCTTTACCTTGCCGAGGATACCGACCCTGCCGATGCTGCGGCAACGCTCAGGTTCGGTCTGGGCTACCTTCGCATAATGCTTGTGGGTCTTGTGCCCTTTACAATTTCACAGGCTTATGCAAGTACGCTTCGTGAGGTCGGCGAAACACGCGTACCTATGGTTTCAAGCGTAATTGCAATTGCGGTTAACCTGGTGTTTAATTATCTGCTCATTTTTGGTAAGTTTGGCTTTCCGGAATTAGGCGTTGCAGGTGCGGCAATAGCAACCGTGCTTTCCCGTTTTGTTGAGGCTGTTATAATAATCGTCTTTACCCACAGGCACTCACGCCGTTTTCCGTTTATCAAAGGCAGTTACAGCAGTATAAAAGTACCGGCGACGCTTATGCGCGACATTATGAAGCGCGGTATGCCTCTGCTTGTCAACGAGTTTCTATGGTCTGCGGGTATGGCTACGCTTTCGCAGTGCTATTCCGTAAGAGGTCTTGAGGTTGTTGCGGCTGTCAATATTTCAACAACGGTTGCAAACCTTTTCAACGTTGTTTTCATTTCAATGGGTAATGCTGTTGCAATTATGGTCGGTCAGAATCTTGGCGCAAATGAAATCGAAAAAGCAAAACAGACTGCGTGGAGAATTATTACCGCTACCGTTGCGGCAAGTGTGGTTATGGGCGGCATAATGGCGGTGTGTGCACCGTTTATTCCGCAGATTTACAATACCGAGGACTCCGTTCGTGAAATGGCAAAGAAGCTGCTTTTCATCGGTGCGTTTATGATGCCTGTCCTTTCATTTACACACGACTGCTATTTCACTATGCGCTCGGGCGGTAAAACGGGTGTCGTATTTATTTTTGACAGCGGCTTTACCTGGGGCATAGTTGTTCCGTTTGCCTTTGTGCTTGCGAATTTCACCTCCGTGCCGATTATTCCGCTTTACTTTGCCGTACAGTCAATGGAAATCATAAAAGGCATAGTCGGATTTATACTCGTCAAAAAAGGCGTCTGGGTGCGGAATATAATAAATGAATAATGAATGATGAATAATGAAAAATGAATAATTTGGTGGTGAGGGCGAAGCCCACCCGCAATTTTGCATTTTGAATTTTGCACTTTGCATTAAAAAAGTCCTGCTCAATTGAGCAGGACTTTTTGTTTGTTATTTGTCGCCTTTGGATTTTTTTGCGTTGTCGTATTCTTCTGCTTTGAAAACGTAATCCTTGCCGGGAAGGATGGCGTTGAGCAGGATACCTGCGATAGAGGCAACTGCAAGACCGGAAAGAGTGATAGCGGCTGAACCGACGTTGAAGCTGATACCGCCGGACATACCGAGCGCAGCTACGAGGATAACAGCGGCAATGATAAGGTTACGGCTCTTTGTGAAGTCAACCTTGTTTTCAACAACGTTGCGTACACCGATTGCGGAAATCATACCGTAAAGCACGAAGGAGATACCGCCGATAACTGCTGTGGGAATGAGGTTGATGAGTGCTGCTACCTTCGGGGAGAAGGAGAGGAGAATTGCAACAACTGCCGCAATGCGAACAACCTTGGGGTCGTAAACCTTTGTAAGAGCGAGAACGCCTGTGTTTTCTCCGTAGGTTGTGTTTGCAGGACCGCCGAAGAGAGAAGAGAAGGTTGTTGCAAGACCGTCACCGACGAGAGTTTTTTTCAGACCGGGGTCAGCAAGGAAGTTCCTGCCTGTTGTTGCGCTGATTGCGCTGATGTCGCCGATGTGCTCCATCATAGTTGCAAGAGCAATCGGAACGATAGCAATAATTGCGCTGAGAATCTTGGACTTGTCGGGAATATTGCCGAAAACAATGCCGCCCTTCTGAATCGGGAAGCCGATCCATGCAGCGTCCTTGAGAGCCTGGATTTTGCCTGCGTCAAATACGGGGGTATCGCCGACGTTGTGCATAATAACCGCAACAACGCAGGAAACGATGATACCCAGAAGTATGGGAACGATTTTGCTCATTCCCTTGCCCCAGATGTTGAAAATAATAACCGTTGCAAGAGCGATGAAAGCGAGGAGCCAGTTTGTTTCGCAGTTGGAAACTGCGCTGCCTGCAAGACCGAGACCGATTGCAATAATAATCGGACCGGTAACAACCGGCGGGAAGTATTTCATAATCTTTGCGGAATCAAAGATTGCGAAAAGAACTGCAAGAACGAGGTAAACAAGACCTGCTACGGCAACACCAAGGCAGGCGTAGGGAAGCATCGCCTTGTCAATAAGTGTTTCGCCGGCTTCGTTTGTGTAGTTTGTAACTGCGGCATAACCGCCGAGGAAAGCGAAGGACGAGCCGAGGAAGGCAGGAACCTTACCCTTTGTTACAAGGTGGAAGAAGAGGGTGCCCAGACCTGCCATAAGCAGGGTTGTTGCAATGTCAAGACCCGTGAGCAGCGGAACAAGAACCGTTGCGCCAAACATTGCAAACGTGTGCTGGAAACCGAGGATAAGCATCTTGGGGACACCGAGCTGTTTTGCGTCGTAAATAGGCTCGTTGCCTACTGCGACTTTTTCTTTTTTAGCCATTATTTTACCTCCGTTGTGTTTTTAAACCGAAATAGTACATATTTCGTTCTTGGTTTTTATTTTATACTTTCATACGGTAATGTCAAGCGTAATAAAGAAAAAATCTTACCGCAACGAGTACGGTAAGATTTTATAGTTATCTTTTTATAATTTTCGTTCCGACCGGTAATTATTCGGAGAAGCCGGACTCTACAAGACGGACAAGCTCTTCAACAGCCTGTGTTTCGTCTGCACCGCCTGC
This sequence comes from Acutalibacteraceae bacterium, assembly GCA_045654045.1. Taxonomy (GTDB): domain Bacteria; phylum Bacillota; class Clostridia; order Oscillospirales; family Acutalibacteraceae; genus UBA8612. The sequence goes on along the minus strand of JAZOMP010000006.1, from coordinate 5,337 downwards.
GATGATGCGGATATCTGTGCCGCCCATAATGCCGAGAGAAAGTACACCGAGAAGACTCTTTGCGTTAACGCGGCGGTCTTCCTTTTCTACCCAGATTGAGGACTTGAATTCATTTGCCTTCTGAATGAAGAATGTTGCGGGACGAGCGTGAAGGCCAACCTGATTCTGAACTGTTACATCTTTAACGTACATAATAAAACAATCTCCCTCTGATAATAAATATGAATAAAACACATAATTACGCCATTTCGTATTACATATTATACCACAAAAACCGCCCTCGTCAATGAATTTTCGGCAGTTCTTGACCCGTTTTCGAAAAATCGGCGAGGCTTCCAAACCTTGTATTTTTGTTCAAACCGAGTTTGTGCAACTTGCCTACTTTTTTTTGAAATTTTTCTACATATTGCCGAGTGAACAATGCTGCTAAAGCACTTGTATATGTTTTGTTTTCATTTTATAATCATAATCAGCAATAAAATAAGAAAGGCGGATTCTACCAATGATTACAGGCAAAATGTCAGATTTCAACCGTTACTATTCAATTGACCCTGCGTTTGAAGCAGCACACAAGTTTTACGAGGAATATAAGACACAGCCCAAGGAAATCGGCGAATACGTGCTTATTCCCGACAAGCTCAAGGCAATCGTTTCGTTAAACGAGCTTGGCGATGCCTGTACCAAAAATTTCGAGGCTCACCGTGCCTATGCCGATATTCAGGTTGTCGTAAAGGGTGCCGAGCGAATCGACTGGGCAGACCTTGACACCTGCGGCACAGTTGTCAGCGAGGAGTTTTCAAAGGGCGGCGACATTGCCTTTTACGAGGACCCCGAATTCCCCAGCGCAGTAACGCTCTATGAGGATTGCTTTATGATTATGTTCCCCGAGGACGCTCATAAGCCCTGCGTCAAGCCCTGCGAAAACGCACAGCCTTCAACAAAGATTATATTTAAAGTAAAACTCTGATTTTCGGGAGTGACACAATATGCTTGAAAAATTTTTAACAGAAACACTTAAACTTGCTCCCAGACAGATGTGGGGCGTTGAACAGCTTGGCGTATATTTCAAAAAGCTGTTTTCCGCAAAAGGTGCAAAGGCTGTAATTGCCTGCGTTGTAGCAATTGCGGAAATGCTCGGGCTTATTGTTTTCGACTTCGCAACAACACCCAGAGGCGAGGCACTTGACCTTACGGGTTACAGCCTTGTTTTCGAGGATGAGTTTGAGGGCGATTCTCTCAACCTTGATGATTGGAGATACGTTGCGAGCGGTCGTGACAGAGGCGGCTTCAATTCGCCCAGTCAGGTCAGCGTTAAAGACGGCAACCTTATTATGACTGCTGAGTACAACGAAGATGGCACCTACGGTGCAGGCTGGTACGGCGCGGATATAGCTCTTAACGAGTGGTACAAGCAGGGCTATTTCGAAATCAAGTGCAAGGTAAACGCAGGCGGCGGCTTCTGGTCAGCCTTCTGGATTCAGGCAAAGCACCCTTATGAGGCACAGTATTCACAGGGCGGTGTAGGCGGCGCGGAGCTCGACATTTTCGAGGCTATGGGCTGGAATGAAACGGGCTGTCACAACTCTGTTGCGCAAACAATTCACTGCGCAGGTGTAGGCGGTGTGCAGGAGGGCTTCCAGTCGCGTATGCTCGGTTGCTTCAACGGCAACAATATTTATGAGGAATACAATACCTACGGTCTTAAGTGGACTGAGGATGAGTACATATTCTATGTCAACGGTGTCGAAACGGTGCGTTCAACCTTCGGCGACGGTGTTTCACAGGTTGAGGAGCAGGTGAGGGTTTCGCTTTGCATTCCTACTGCGGAAGAACTCGAAAAACTCGACAAGGAAACCTACAACAACAGTTTTGTTATTGATTACGTAAAAATCTATCAGCCCACACTTACAGCGGTTGATTGAAAGACGGAGGAATAAAAATGTTTGAAAAGTTTTTAAGAGAAACTCTGAAGCTGGCTCCCAGACAGATGTGGGGTGTAGAACAGCTCGGCATATATTTTAAGAAGCTCTTTTCTGCAAAGGGCGCAAAGGCTGTTGTCGCTTGCGTTGTTGCAATTGCAGAGTGCATAGGTCTTGCAATTCTCGACTTCCCCACTACTCCGCGCGGTGAGGCACTTGACCTGAGCGGCTATTCGCTTGTTTTCGAGGATGAGTTTGAGGGTAACGCACTCAACACAGACGTATGGCAGTACAGAGGAAACGGTCCGAGAAGAGGCGGATTCAACGCAGAAAGCCAGGTAAGAGTCGAAAACGGCAATATGATTATAACGGGCGATTATCAGACCGACGGCACTTACGGCGAGGGCTGGTACACGGGTATGGTAAAGCTCAGAGAGCGTTACTGTAAGGGCTATTTTGAAATCAGATGCAAGGTAAACGCAGGCTCGGGCTTCTGGTCAGCCTTCTGGATTCAGGCAGACCATCCTTACGAAGCCGAATATTCCAAGGGCGGTGTCGGCGGTTGTGAAATCGATATTTTCGAGTCTATGAGTTACGACAATTTTATAGGCAAGAACTCCGTTTCGCAGACGGTGCATTGCGCAGGTGTTGACGGTGTGCAGGAGGGCTTCCAGTCACTTATGCTCGGCGATTTCTACGGCAACAACATTTACGAGGAATACAACACCTACGGTCTTGAATGGACTGATGAAGAATATATCTTCTATATCAACGGCGTTGAAACAAGACGCACCTCCTTCGGCAACGGCGTTTCTGAGGTTATGGAGGACGTTATAGTTTCTCTCGAAATTCCCGATGAGGAAAAGCTGGCTGGTCTTGATAAGGAAAATTATAAGACGGAATATATTATAGACTACGTAAAAATCTATCAGCCTACCCTTACGGCAGTAAAATAAAAGAGGTAATAAAATGTTTGATAAATTCTTAACTGAAGTTTTAAAGCTTGCTCCGTGGCAGATGCACGGCGTTGAGTTGCAGAAAAAATATCTGAAAAAAGCATTCACCGCAGACTCTGCCAAGAAAGCAATAGCCGCAATTCTCGTTGTTTTTGAGCTTATCGGGCTTACCGTTTTTGATAACCCTGTAAGACCTCTCGGCGACGAGCTTGACCTTACGGGCTACTCTCTTGTTTTTGAGGACGAGTTTGAGGGCAACGCACTCAACACAGACGTGTGGGATTACAGAGGAAGCGGTCCGAGAAGAGGCGGCTTTAATGCGGAGAGCCAGGTAAGAGTCGAAAACGGCAATATGATTATGACCGGCGATTACCAGACCGACGGCACCTACGGCGAGGGCTGGTACACGGGTATGATCAAGCTCAAGGAGCGTTACTGCAAGGGTTATTTTGAAATCCGTTGTATTCTTAACGAAGGCTCGGGCTTCTGGTCAGCCTTCTGGATTCAGGCAGATGCACCCTACACCGCTTCAATTTCCAAGGGCGGTGTCGGCGGCGCTGAGCTTGATATTATGGAAAGCTATAACGACGAAAACCACAAGCGTTATGAGTCTGTTGCACAGACAATCCATTGCGCAGGCGTAAACGGTGCAACGGAGGGCTATCAGTCCGAACGCCTCGGCTATTACACGGGCAACAACATTCACGAGGAATACAACACCTACGGTCTTATGTGGACGGATGACGAATACATCTTCTACATAAACGGTGTAGAAACCTGCCGCAGCTCTTTCGGCGACGGCGTTTCCGAGGTGCTCGAGGACGTTATCGTTTCCCTCGAAATTCCCGACGAAACCCAGCTTGCAGCCCTTGATAAGGCAACCTACAGCACAGAATTTATAGTTGACTACGTTAAAATCTACCAGCCTACACTCAAAGCAGTTGATTAAAAAACAAGAGGTTGTATCACGAGTTGATACAACCTCTTTTTATGTGTAAAAGCAATCTGTTTCCCATTTTATAGGGTTGTTTTCAATGTAGTCCCAGATTTTCTGATAGCCCTTTTCATCACGGATTATATGGTCGTGAAAAGAGTTTTGAAAAATCTTTTCAATTGGGTATATCTTTTTGCAAAGCCGAGCAGTGAGCGATTTATATGTGCAGATGATATCTGACAGTGTAGGGCAGGGGCTTGCTCCTGCCGAATAATCGGATTTATCAGGATAATTTTCAATCAAAACAATAATATGTATATGGTTTGGCATAATTACATATTTATCGATTTTTATATTGGCGTATCTTTTCCCTAATTTTAACAACTGTTCTTCTGCTATTTTTCCGTATGCGGTTAGTTCGTTTTCGGCAGGAGCAAGCCCCTGCCCTACGGTGATATGAGATAATATCTGTTTTCTGTTATGGGTACATATCGTTACAAAGTATGCACCGTGCGAACTATAATCGTAATTTTTTAACCGTGTCGGTTTTCGCTTTGGCAAATAGTTACTTTTCATTCTTATAATCTTCAACAATCTTTCCGTCCTGAATACGGATTACACGCTCGGCTTCGTCTGCTATGCCGTTGTCGTGAGTGATGAGGATTACCGTTCTGCCCTCTTTGTGCAACTCGTGCAGAATCTGCATAACCTCCTTGCCTGAGCGGCTGTCGAGGTTGCCCGTAGGCTCGTCGGCGAGAATTACGGGGGGCTTTGCCGCAACAGCTCGTGCAATCGCAACACGCTGCTGCTGACCGCCCGACATTTGGTTGGGCAGGTGGTGCATACGCTTTTCAAGTCCTACTCTTTTGAGTGCGCTCTCGCTAAGCTCGTGCCTCTGTTCTGCTTTTACTCCTCTGTAAACGAGCGGAAGCTCGACGTTTGCCTGTGCGGTAAGGCTGGGGATAAGGTTGAAGCCCTGAAAAATAAAGCCGATTTCTTTGTTGCGGATTTCGGAGAGCTGGTCGTCGGTCATTGTTGAAACGTCAACGCCGTCAAGCTCATAGTTGCCCGAGGTGCAAACGTCAAGCAGACCGAGCATATTCATCAGCGTGCTCTTACCCGAGCCGGACTGACCGATAATCGCAACAAACTCACCCCTGTCTATAGTAAGGCTCACGCCGTCAAGAGCGTGTACCTCGTTTTCGCCGGGGTTGTAAATTTTATATACGTCTTTAACGTCAATAAGGTGTGACATAATTTTCTCCTCAAAAATAATAATTCTATTTTATACCTGTTGTGTTTTTTCGTCAAGCGAAATCCGGCGATTGAAATAATAATCAATATATGCTATAATTAATTAAAATACAAAATTGTTATAAAAAGGTGACAAAAGATGAAAAAAAGTATTATTTTTAAAATTGTCTGTGCAGTGCTCTGCGTTGCGCTTACCTGCGTAATGTTTTCAGCCTGCGGTAAGGGTGCAGACGGACCTGAAGCTGTTATAACCGACAACACAAAGGTTAAGTTT
>JAZOMP010000005.1:0-6139 GCA_045654045.1 Acutalibacteraceae bacterium | reverse complement strand
GATAAGTGAATAACTAAAATGAACTCCCCATCGAGCAATCGGTGGGGAGTTTTTGTGTATCAAAGCATATTAAATCTGAAATATAAATTTACACGTAAAAGCTAATTACTCTGTTTTTCCGTAATCAATCAGATGTCGTATTTATCTGCATCATACTTTGTGCAGGGGTAGTTTGCAACGCCGTTTTCATCCGGGAAGGGTGAAAGGTTGTCGTTTTCGTAAGCCTTTCTTTCTTCTTCCTTGGAGAAATCGGGAATCTTATATTCTGCGCCGTTGTGAAGGCTGCTTCGCCAGCCGAGGATTGCAACAGCGGACATTGCACATGAACGGTAAGCGTTGAAATAGGGCTGTCTGCCTTCAAGGATACAGCTGAGGAACTCGTGTGCTACGTAGTAGTCGCCGCCTGAGTGACCGCACTGTCTTGCCTGGTCCTTGTCGAAGGGATAGCCGACGGTTGAAACCTTTTCTTTTTCAAGTCCTTCGGGAATTTCCCAATCGTTATAAACGATGCGGATTTTGCCTTCGTCACCTCTTACGGTTTCTGCGCTGCCCTTTGCACAGGCAAAGCGGTACCAGTTGCCGTGGCCGCCGAATTTAGCCCAACCTGTAATTCTTGCAACGGCACCTCTGCTCATTGTGCAGAGCATAATTGAAGCAACGTCTTTAATCGGCTCGCCTTCACGCTCCTGGCGCATACCGTCTGTGTAAATACTTCTTGCGTTTACCGAAACGGGTACGTCGTTTGTAACTCTCATAAGCGGTGCAAACGAGTGGCTCAGGTAGAAGCCGGAGGGCATAAGCGCACGCCAGTGCGTAGTAGTGGGTGTGTAGTGATCGTATTCCTCGTGGCTCATCGGGTGAACGTATTCACCCTCGCAGTAAAGTGCTTCGCCAAGAGTACCGCTCTGATAAATTTCGGTAAGCTTGCTTGTAACGGCAAAATAAGCATAGTTTTCAGCAAGCATATAAATTGCGCCGCTCTTTTCGCTTGCGCGGCAGATAGCAACACATTCTGCCATTGTTACTGCGGGCATTGTTTCGCTGAGAACGTGAATGCCTTTTTCAAGTGCAATTACAGCATATTTTGCATGCTGATGGAAGAAGTTTGTCAAAACTACTGCATCCAGTCCGCTGTCGATAAACTCGTCAAAATCGGTGAAGAACTTTGTTTCCTCACAGCAGTACTTTTTAATTCCTTCGTACGTGCTTTCGTCGTAATCACATACTGCGCTGATGTATGCCTTTTCGGTGAGTGTAAGACCCTGTGCAATGCCGCAGCCTCTTCTTGCGCCGAAAACGCCTATTCTGAGTTTTTTATCCATAATGTTATCCTCCTTGGAAAACTTTAGTTATATCAGTTTGTATACCGAGCCTGACTGTGTTTCAAACTCAATTGTGTTTCCGTTTTTGTTGTACTTAACTTTGCTGTTATCGCTTTCTTTGACTATTTGTGTAATGCCGTCACTTTCAACCGTGCATCTTCTGCCTGCAAGACTCTTTATTTTGAGCGAGCTTATCTTTCCGTTTTCAAGTGAAGAAGAAACGAGGAAAGCGCCGTCGGCACGAAGATTTTCAAACGAAGCGTTGCTCTTTCTGTCCCAGCAGGGGAACAGCCTGATTATGCCTTCAAAGCTTTGCATAAGCATTTCGTTTACTGTTACCGGTACGGTTGTCAGGTGCTCTATACCTCCGCCGTGGTGGCGGAAAAGTCCGTTGGGCAGGGCAAACTCCCTTATGTTCTGCTTTATTCCTTCGAATACGAAATCCGGGTCAACGCCTATTCTTGCGCCGGCAGGCAGGTAAGAATTAGAGCCGTTGTCATCAAGTCTTCTGTCGTTTATAAAGTAACTGTTTCTTGCAATTTTAAGCAGCTTTTTATCCGAGTTCAGACCAATCTGCGAAGCGGGGTATATGTGCTGGAGACCAACGGTGTTATCATCTCTCCAGCGTATGCCGAATCGGGAATACTTGAAGCATTTCTTACCCTTCTTTATGAATACCGGAAAATCGCTTAAGTTCTTGTTTATGTCCTCCCAGAGGGCATATTTTTCTTTGTTTAAGCCAAGCTCCTTAGCCATATCGTAAACTGCCCTGAACAGCAGCTTTACAAGACCTAGCGAGTTTATTGCGTTTACTGTGTTTACCTGACCGCAATGGGTAATATATCTGAACTTTTCGCCGCGGTAGTATGGAATTTCGTGTGCCGCATCTTTCTTGATTACGTATCTGCCGTTTTGCTTTACAAGGTAATCCTCCCAGAATTTTGCGGTGTTCAGCACGAAATCATAGTAGTTTTCCTTGGCGTAGCTCTTGTCATAGGTTGAGTACCAGTGCATTATCGGAATTACACAGCCGTAAGCTGCGTGACTTTTCTGACCGAGGAAAAGCACTCCGTGCTCCTTGCAGTTAGCCTGTGAGAAAACGTCAAGTGCCTTCGGGCCGAAGCTGACGGGGAATGCGTAGCCGTTGCAGCCGAAAAGCTTTGCAAACTTCTTTGCGTAGTCCTTCATCTCGTTTACCGGGGTCATATATCCGTCAAACAGTTCAGGGTGGTTAGCAGAGAAAATGCAGTAATACGGTGCTTCGTAGTTGTAATTCATATGGTAATCTCCCGCCCAGGGGAAGAAATCATCGGTTACGAAATTGCCGAAAAGACCGGGAGGAAAGCCTTTGTTGCCCATACAGCCTGCAAGGTGGTAAAGGCTTAAATTGTAGTGCTTTTCAATTTCCTTGTCTTCAAGTATAACCTTTGAAGCGGAAAAGAACTTTTGCCACTTTTCTTCTGTGCGTACCTTGTCGCTTTCGTAGTCGCAGTCTATAGCCATTTCCAAAGCTTTTTCTTCGTACTGCTCGCTGTCGAAATTCGTGACAACCGAAACACAGCAGCGTGTGTTTTCGGCAACAATTTTGTTAAGGCATACCGCAACAGCCGAGCTTCTCTCAAGGGTCTCACCCTCGAACTTGCGGACGAAACAGTCAACACCGTTTTTGCTGAATGCGGAATTTATTGAGCCACAGGTGTCGGGAATTTCAATTGAAACAACCGGTTTTTTTTCTGAATCGTGTGTCTTGATTTCAAAATAAATTCTGTTTTCAGGTGCAACGAAAAACTCCATACAAGTGTTGGAGAAAGTGCAGTCAAGCAGACCCTTATCAAAATACTGCTTGATATTGTAATGCGATAAATCAACGTTTTTGATTCGGATGCTGCCTACGGTTTTGATACCGCCGTCGTTATGCGCACCGGGTGAAAATTTCCAGAAATCGCACTTTGAAATATGAATTATAAGGTCGGTTTCATCGTTATCGAAAACCACACCGAGGTCACCGTTGCCGCACATTGCGCCGGATGGGATTTTGTATAAAATTTTGCCGTCGTAGGTGTTTACGGGCTTTGCGGTTATTTCGTTATAATAAGTGTTCATTTTGTCACCGTTTCTATTTGCAATATATATTAGTGTCCCAGAATGAAATATGTGGGTGATGCCGCAGGTATATTTTGTAATTCGGGTTGGCAGCGTATATTTTGTTTATAAGTTCAAAAATGTCCTCGCTTCTGTGGTAAGCTGCCATACAGATTTTCGGTTTGGTTTTAAGTGCATTCTGAGCGCCATTCAGCATTTCACTTTCCGCACCCTCAACGTCAACATTAAGATAAGTGAATTTACCGTACTTTTCAAAAATACCGTCAACGTTTAAGGTGCTGATTTCTTCCTTGCCTTCCTTTGCGCTTGTACCCCGGCCCTTGTTTCCGTCAAACCTGAGCGTGCAGTCAACCGACCATACCGCATTGTTGAGTAAGATGCAGTTTTTTATGCTTTCGCAGTTGTCACGAAGCTTTCTGAATGTTCTTTTGTCCGGCTCGACCGCAACTATTTTCTTGTATGATTCTGTGTTTCTCAAAAATTCCTCAACCGTATCGCCGCGGTAAGCACCAAGGTCAAGAAAGCTTTCGTCTTTACCTAAATCAAGAATTTCAAAGGCTTCGTTTTTTGCTGTTTCACACCTGAAACAGCAGTTCAGCTCACCCGTAATCTGAAAGCGGATAATGTTTTCAAAAACCTTTTTGCTTTGCTCATCGGCAAGTAAAGAGTAAGCCTTTTCAATTTCCGCAAGGTTGTTTTGCAGAAACTCTTTGTTGAAAATATTTTCGCCGTAAACCGGTACGGATGGCATTACAAGCCTGTGTCTTTCGGAAAGCTTTTTAATACTTTCAATTACCTCGGGCAGGGGACTTGCAAAGCAGAGCGCCACGGCAAAATCGCCGATTTCTTTTTCAAGCTGTGAAACGGATTTTACCGTAAAACCGTGAAAGGTGCGGCTTCTGACAAACCCGTCGCTTGCAATTACCGCAGAAACGGCAATGCCGAGCCTGTCAAGTTCATCAAAAACACGGTCTGCGCCGTTGCCCGTGCCGTAAACCGCAACGGGTAAGGGAGTGCTTTTAAGAAACTCCCAGCTTGACTGAATTGTCAATAGTTCATTAAACATATTTTCTGTAATACCAACCTGTCACACCGTCTTTTTTTACTATACATCCCTTAGATGTCTGAGCAATCAGCGAAAGAGTGTCACCTTGGCTTACGCGTAACACATAGTCTGTATAGTCTGCACATTTATTTTCGCCTCTTAAATAGCTGCTCGGAATATGCATCCTTTTTCTGCTTGATATGTGTTCGATAAAGGAGAATTCCTCGCCTTTGTCTATTATTTGAATTTCGTTGTCAATCCACGAAATATGTATAGAATTCTCACTTGCTTTTTGGCTTTCAAGTGCTTTTATACAAGGAACGTCCTCGTAACTCATATAAGAAATTTCGTTGATAGAACAGTTTATATCCGGGATGATAAGCAGGTTTAATTGTCCGTCCTTTTTGACACTGCAGCCGCCGTCAATCGCTATGATTTTTTTATCTTCGTTAATTATCGGGTTGAACTGCTGTATTCGATTATTGTAAAGACATACAGGCCAATGACCGACAATAACATATTTGTCAAAGTTGTGCTCTGTGTTTTCAATAAAAGCGTCAAACTTTGTCAGCTCAAAAATACCTTTGTCTATGTTTTCAGAAACCTGTTTTTCACGCAAACCGCCGTGGACGAAAACAAAGTTCTGCGTTTCTGTTACTGTCGGAAGATTTACAAGAAAATTAAACTCGTTTTCAAAGTGGGAAATAACGGCTTTCTTTGCCGCTAAAACGTCTTCTGCCGAATTTATTGTGTAGCCGCACTCATTGGCAAGCTCCTCGTAAAAAGATGTGCCTGCCCATTCTCTTAAATTAAGAATGTATTTGTAAAAACCGTTGACATTATCTTCACATAATTCGTCAATTATTTTTAAGCGGTTTGCATCCACGTTGCCGATAAGCGGAATAACATTTCCTTTTTCGCAAAGCTCCATAACATAGCGGAGTGTCTTTAAGTTTTCAGAGCCTTTTTCTACAATATCACCGACGATGAACAGAATATCATTATCGCAGAATTCAGCTTTCTCAAGAAGCTGTTTGAAATAAGAAAAATTGCCGTGAATATCACTTGTGACAAGAATTCTTTTTCCTGCTTCAACCGTTATCTGTTCAATTTTCGTGGTCAGATTAATCATCGGTTATAAGTCCTTTTCCAATTACTGACTATTACTATATCAAAAACAAGTGGCTGTTTCAATGATTATTTTTAAAAAGTGTCTCCGCCCAAACGGACAGAGACACTTGAATTCAGCAGGGGACTCAGTTGAGAACAATTTTATAATCAACCGAGCCGTAGCCGGTTCTGACCGTTGCGCCAATCGGAACTCTGACAGCGTCAACACGAAGGTTTTTAAGGTCTACAAAAACGGTGTAAGACCATTCTCCGCTTTCAATCATTCCGTTTTCGTTGATTTTAACCTTGAGCTTTGCATTGTTGTAGCGTATTTTGATATCGGATTCTTCAAAACCGATATCAAACTCGGGAAGTTCCTTTTCAACAACTGAAATATCGCCGACAACATTGATTGCGTGACCTACCGTACCCGATTGAGCATCGCCGTGAATGCCGTCTGTCTGTTCCTTCATCGTCATTTCAACAATGGTGTATTTGCCGCTCTTGTACGCCTTGATACTTTTTGCATCCGATACGGTGAGTTTGTCGTAGCCGCCTG
>JAZOMP010000004.1:0-26855 GCA_045654045.1 Acutalibacteraceae bacterium | reverse complement strand
GCAGACAAGGCAAAAATTGAAGAAGAAATCAAGAATATGCCCAACTATTTTGCCGACTATGACACAACGGTAAACTTCATTTCACAGGAAGAGCTCAACGCAAACCACAGCGGTATTCCCCACGGCGGCTTCGTTATCCGCAGCGGCAAAACAGGCGCAAACCTTGAAAACAGCCACATTATAGAATACAGCCTCAAGCTCGATTCTAACCCCGAATTCACCGCAAGCGTAATAGTCTGCTTCGCAAGAGCGGCGGCAAGAATGAGCAAAGAAGGTATGTGCGGCTGTAAGACCGTTTTCGACGTTCCCCCTGCATACCTCAGCGCAAAATCCGGCGCAGAGCTTCGTAAAGAACTTCTGTAATTTTTTTATCCTTATATCATTTCCGACACTTCCCGAAAACGGAAGTGTCATTTTTATTGACAAAGCCAAAAAATTTTGTAACAATAAAATTGTAAGGATAATAAATTCTTACAGAAAAGACAAAACTACTTATAATATTAAACGAGGTGAAACAAATGGCAGTTATTATCAACAGCGAAAATTTTGAAAGTATTGTTATGAAAGCAGACAAAACGGTATTGCTGGATTTCTACGCAGACTGGTGTCCGCCGTGCAAATTGCTTATGCCCGTAATTGAAGAAATTTCGGCAGAAAACCCCGCTATTATTGTGGGCAAAATCAACATTGACTCAAGCCCCGAGCTTGCGGAAAAATTCGGTGTAACAACAGTTCCGTCGCTTTTTGTTATTAAAAACGGCGCCGTTGTTTCAAGCTCGGTCGGCGTCAAACCCAAGAGAGCAATACTCGAAATGGTAAAATAGACAAAATTAAAGCAGGTCATCTGACCTGCTTTTTTGCTTTCTATATCGGTTTTGTGAGATATGCTTTGCCGAGCTTTGAGGGAATTTTTGCGGCACAGATTTCCGCTTTTTCTTTTGAATCAAAAACGCCGAAAACGGTAGGCCCGCTGCCGCTCATACAGCAGGCAAGACAGCCGCATTCGCGCATAATTGCCTTAATATCTGCTCTTTGCGGAACCTCGACAAACTGTTCGAAAACGTTGCCGACGTTTTGAAGCATCCCTGCAAAATCACCATTTGCGGCAGCATGGAGCATAGCTGTGCAGTCGGGGTGACGGATATTTTCGCACGAATCAAAGGCGGCGAAGGCCTCCTTTGTGGAAACACCAGCCTCGGGTTTGACAAGAACGATATAACACTCCGGCAACCCGGGCAAAGGAGACAGCACCTGACCTATATCCTGGGCAAGCATAGTACCGCCGCAGATACAGAATGGTACGTCTGCACCGAGCTTTACGCCGATTCTGCAAAGCTCCTCGTTTGTGAGCTTTGTATCGCACAAGGTATTCAGCGCCTTTAACACAGCGGCCGCATCCGTACTGCCGCCGGCAAGACCTGCTTCAAACGGAATATTTTTGGTGAGCTTAATATCCGCACCGAGGTTCAGATTGTTCGCTTCAAAGAACTTTACAGCCGCCTTGTAGGCAATGTTTTTCTCGTCCGTCGGCAGAGCCTTTTCGCTACACTCAAGCGTGATTTTTCCGTCGTCACGAAGCGTGACCTCTACTTCGTCGCAAAGGTCAACACTCTGCATAACCATAAACAGACTGTGGTAACCGTTGGGCAGTAACTTGATTATATCGAGTAAAAGATTTATTTTTGCAGGAGCGTTTAACTTTATTGTTTTCATTGATTTCCCTCCCGTAGCTGTATTGCGTGCAGAATGCAAAGTGCAAAATTAAGGGGCGCATCGCTCCGATTATATAATTCGGTTGCGGATGTCCCGCCATCAATTCCTAATTCTTAATTTTCAACCTTAACCATAACGGGCTTATGCTTCTCGAAGTACGACACGTACTCAAAGCCTGCGGCTTGGGCAAAAGCAAAACCTTCGTTTATACCTGCGCCGACGTGCTCTGTGAAGTGTGCATCCGAACCGATTGTGAGAAGCTCGCCGCCAAGCTCCTTAAAGCGACGGACGTAGTCAACTGTCGGCATTGTTACGCCGATTTTCTGTCTGAGACCACTAGTGTTAATTTCGAGAGCCTTGCCGTTAGAGATAACCGTTTTAAAAATTTCGTCAACAATACCGTCATACTTTTTAAGATCAACCTTGATGCCGTAGTTGCCCATAATGTAGCGTAAGGGATAGGTCAGATGAGCAAGCGTATCAAACCCGTTCCACTTTGCAAGCAGGTGCATTTCCTCGAAGTATTTGTCGAGCAAACCGTAAACCTCGTCAAGGGTCATATTCGTATAGTCAAGCTCGCAGAAATCGGGAGTTTTGCGAAGGTTGTGGATAGAACCGATGATGAAGTCGTAATTGTATTTTTCGAGCGATTTTTTTGTAAGCTCGGGCTCGTATGTACCCTGACCGACCTCAATGCCGACAAGCACCTTCAGCCTGTGAGCAAAAGCAGCCTGTGCCGAAACAACGTCCTCATAGCTCGTTACCTGTCTTTCGCCGAGCCTGTGTGCCTCAAAGAAATCGACGTCGAAATGGTCGGTAAAAGTAATAACGGAAAGGCCTGCATTTACTGCAGCTTCGCACATTTCGGCGGCGGGATAGTGACCGTCGAAAGAGCTGCTTGTGTGCATATGAAGGTCAATTAAATTTTTGTAAGCCATTGGAATCACCTTTTTATCGCAGATTTTTACGCTATTATTTTACCACAAAATATACTTTTGTAAACAGTATAAAATGTAAACATTTTTTGATTTGATTGACATTGTATTTTTTAAATACTAAAATGGAATTAAAAGGAGTGTGTGGTTATGAAAAGCATCAAGCCCGGCAGAGGCCCTTCTATGATGGGCGGAGTTATAGGCATATTCGTTGCTCTCTTCGGCATTTCGTGGACTATTATGGCTGTCGCAAGCGGAGTGGGCTTTATGGGCATTTTCGGTATTATTTTCGTAGCAATCGCCATTGTCAACATCGTTTATAATTTCAGAAATGCCACGGGCAAAAACCGCTACTCCGAGTATGACATAACGGACGAAACAGATGAGCCTGACCCATTCAACGAGCGCTTCGGCGGCAACGACTTCGAGCGTTGGTCAGCCGAAGAAGAAGCTCCGTGTAGCCGCTTCTGCCCATACTGCGGCGCAAAGGCAAAGGAAGATTTTGAATTCTGCAACAAATGCGGCAAGAGGTTGCCGTAAAATAAAGTGAGGTATGTTTCTATGAAAAAATTCTTAGCATTATCTCTGGCACTTGTTTTCATTTTTCAGGGCGTGATTTCAGCCGTCGCCTTTGACGACAAATCACTCACACAGGAAGAGTGGAACACACTTTACGCTGAACTGCGTGACGAAAACACGTTACCTATGCTCTGTGTCGGCGCAGACGAAACCGAGCTCAACATCTGCTGGCACGCCGCGAAGGACAAGGCAGTTGCAAAGGTTATGCTTGCAAAAGACGAAGCAATGACAGATGCCACCGTTTTCGAGGGCGAAACAACACCCGCAGAAAACGAAGAGCAGCTTGTCTGCCGCGTTACAATAACAGGCATCGAGGAAAACACAACATACTACTACAAGTGGTATTCCGAAAACGGCTGGAGCGAAGCCTGCAAATACGAAAGCAAGAGCTTTGACAGCTACAAAATGCTTGTTGTCGGCGACATTCAGATAGGCGGTCAGTCAACAGACAACCCCGAAGAACAGTCACGTATTGGCTACGTATGGCAGAACGTTCTTGACGAAGCACTCACCAAAAACCCCGACATCAGCTTCCTGCTTTCCCCCGGTGACAACACCTCAACCGGTAAGGCCGCCGACGAATGGCAGACACTTCTTATGCCCGGCTACACAAGAAACCTTCCGCTCGCACTTGCAATAGGCAACCACGACAAGAAGGGCTTTACATACGACTACTACACCCATATGCCCAACGAGTTTTTCGGTAAGTATTTCGAGGGTCTTGACAGAGATTTCTGGTTCCGCTACGGTGACGTACTCTACCTTGTTTTTGACGCAACCTCAGGCTCTGCGGCAGACCACAGAGCAATGGCAAAGGAAGCCGTTGAGGCAAACCCCGACGCAAAGTGGCGAATAGGCGTTATGCACCAGGCTCTTTACGCACCGGGTGTAGCAATGCTCGAGCCCGAAACAGCTCTGCTTCTCAACGCTGTTTTCCAGCCGATATACGAAATGTATGACCTTGATATGATTTTCACCGGCCACACACATATGCAGGGCCGCTCCAACTTTGTCAAGGACGGTGCCGTTGTCGGAATGGCTGAAAGTGGCAAGACCTATAAAGACCCCGAAGGCAGAGTTTACGTTAACGTCAACGCCTGCTGTGACCAGGGCTCACTCGGTGAAGAGCTCAGCTACCTTCCCCCGTTTACCGCATACTCGTTTGTTGATGCCGACGTTACAACCTACTCAACGGTTGAATTCACCGACACTACGCTGACTCTCAAGACCTTCCGCGGCGACAATAGTGAGCTTCTCGACAGCCTCACAATCGAAAAGACCAAGGACTTCAACGACGGCAAAATCCGTGTCGGCATCCGCTCATTCTTCTACAAAATCGTTGAGCTGCTAGGCCTTGCATATATGCGAATAGATGCAATCGTTGTTGAAATGAGAGGCGGACATTTTTAAGCTGATAACGTAAAAATAAAGTCAATTTTCCATATTAAAAATAATTTTTATTGACTTTTCGGCATTTCCAATGGTATAATTATACACGCTTAATTTTATTTTTAAGGAGGCTGTTTCATGAACCCCATTTCCATGGCAATTGAAGCTATTCAGAACTTCAGCCTGGCCGACACAATGAGCCAGATAAGTGCTGCTTTAGCAAACCTCAATTTCATCCGCTGGTTCGACCTTTACAATCTCAGCTGGGATGAAATCGCAGCACTCGCTGCAGGCGAAACCTCATTCTCATTAACCACATTCGGCCAGTATTGCGCACAGTATTCCGCTGTTATGACAAACTGGGCATACACCCTCGCTGCTCTTTGCAGTATCGTTATCCTTCTCGTTAAGCGTAACAAGAAGTGGTACTGGTACACATTCTTTGCAATTGTTGCTGTTATGAGCGTTACCTCTGTTGGTATGCATACAGCTGACTACGGCGAGTTTGCACCCGGCCTTATCACAACAAAGCTTCTTGCAAGCTACGTTGATATGTCCTTTACCGAATTGATGGCCTGGTCCGGCGTTCTCTGCTTTACTTTCGAGCTTTATGAGGACAACCCGAAGCTCCGCAACAAGATCTGTACCGCAGTAACAATCTGGGCAGCTATTGTCCTTCTTGTTCTCACCTTCGAAGTATTCATCCAGCACAACCGTCCTCTCTGGATCGGCGGCAGAGATGAATTCGGCGTTCCCTACGATATGGGCGGCGACCACGGCGGTCTTTCACTTGCTGAGCTTGGCTGCTTCATCACCTGCGTACCCCTTGTCGGTGTTGTTGCTACAAGATTCAGAAAGATTCCCAAGAACGAAATCGGTCTTGTTATCCTTCTTCTTGCTTCCTTCGCAATTGCTTTCGTTATCACATCCATCTGGGGCGACAACGAAATCAACTCAATTGCTCTTGGTAACTTCCAGGGTCACTCACTCTGGCACCTGCTCACCGCAATCGGTACCTTCGTTGCCGTTGTATGGGTTGACAACAGAACAGAAAACCACAACAAGCAGAAGGAAATCGACGCAGCCGTTGCCGCGGCTCTTGAAGAGTATAAGGCAAAGGAAAAGGTTGCTAAGTAAGTTTTCTTAAACAGCTACATAAACCGTCTCACCAATCGGTGAGGCGGTTTTTTTGTGTTATATTTGTGTTATATATAATAAAATATTTGACAAATAATAAAAAGAGTTATATTATTGATTATGTATAATTGGGTAAATATACAATTTGCCTTTACAGAAATAATTCCAATCCAAAGGTGGTTTTTATATGACAGAACGCTATGAATCCGCAAAGAAAATTTATGCTGAGCTCGGCATCGACACCGAAAAGGTACTCGAAAAGCTGGACAGCGTTAAAATTTCGCTTCACTGCTGGCAGGGCGACGACGTTTCGGGCTTTGAGAGCAGCGGTGAGCTTTCGGGCGGCATACAGGCTACGGGCAACTACCCCGGCAAGGCTCGCAACGCCGAAGAGCTTATGGCAGACCTCGACAAGGCACTTGCCCTTATGCCCGGCGCACACAAGATAAATCTCCACGCAACATATGCTATTATGGACGGCGAAAAGGTAAGCCGCGACAAGCTCGAGCCCAAGCATTTTGCAAAGTGGGTTGAGTTTGCAAAGGAAAGAGGCTTAGGTCTTGACATCAACCCCACCCTTTTCTCCCATCCCCTTGCCGCAGACGGTCTGACACTCTCCCACCCCGACGAGAAAATCCGCCGTTTCTGGATTGACCACTGCAAGGCTATGCGCAAAATCGGCGAATATTTCGGCAGAGAGCTTGGCATTACCTGCGTTAACAATATCTGGATTCCCGACGGCTACAAGGACGTACCGGCCGACCGTATAGGTCCGAGAAAGAGGCTTATGGATGCGCTCGACGAAATCCTTTCAGAGCACATCGACCCGCAGTACCTTGTTGATACAGTCGAGTCAAAGGTATTCGGTATCGGCGTTGAGTCCTATACAGTCGGCTCACACGAATTCTATATGAACTATGCCGCAACAAGAGGCTGTGTATGCCTGCTTGACAACGGTCACTACCACCCGACAGAGGTTGTTTCCGACAAGATTCCGTCAATGCTTCTCTTCAGCGACAAGGTTGCACTTCACGTAACACGCGGTGTGCGTTGGGACAGCGACCACGTTGTAACCTTTGACGACGAGCTCAAGGAAATCGCCAAGGAAATAGTGCGTTGTGACGCACTTGACAGAGTGCTTATCGGTCTTGACTATTTTGACGCAAGCATCAACCGTGTTGCCGCCTGGATTATCGGCGCACGCAATATGAGAAAAGCTCTGCTTCACGCAATGCTTATTCCCCACGCACAGCTCAAGGAAATGCAGGACAGCGGCGATTTCACAAGCCTGCTTGCAATGAACGAGGAAATGAAGTTTTATCCCTACGCAGATATCTGGGAAGAATACTGTGCACGCAAGGGCGTACCTGCAAGAGAGGGATGGCTGGCTGAAATCAAGCAGTACGAAAAAGACGTTCTCTCAAAGAGAGGTTAAGCGATGCCCAATGTCAGAGAAATATACGAATATATAAATTCTTTTGCTCCGTTTGAAACGCAGGAAAGCTGGGACAACAGCGGTCTGCTTTTAGGCGACCCCGACAAACAGGTAACAACCGTTGCCGTTATGCTTGATGCGACAAAGAAAACCGTTGAGGCGGCAAAAAAAGCTCAGGCTGATATGATAGTCACCCACCACCCGGTAATTTTTTCAGCGCTGAAAAAAATTACGGCAGGCAGCGTGGTTTACGATTTGCTCACAAGCGGAATTTCCGTTGTAAGCGCACACACCTGCTGGGATTCAGCCGCAGGCGGCGTAAACGATACGCTCGCTGAAATGCTCGGCTTTGAAAACGTTCAGCCGATTGAGCTTGAAGGCACGGCAATGGCAAGAATTGCCGAGGTTGAGCCGATGACGGGCGAAGAATTAGCAACGCTTGTTAAGAATAAGCTCGGCTGTCACCTGCGCCTTGCAGATTCGGGCAAAAAGATAACAAAGGTTGCCCTCTGCGGCGGCTCGGCAAGCTCGCTTGTCTACGAAGCAATCGGAAAAGCCGATGCCTTTATAACGGGCGACTTGTCGCACCACGTTTTTCTTGATGCGGCTGACAGCGGAATGACGGTAATCGCTGCAGGTCACTTTGAAACTGAAAACCCGTCAATGAAACCACTTACAGAAAAACTCAGAGAAAAATTTACTGACGTTGACTTTGTTCTTATCGAACAGGAAAATCCCGTCAGATATTACTGATTATTAACAAACCGAAAGGACTTGTAAAAATGCTTGATATTAAAGTAATCCGTGAAAACCCCCAGCGTGTAAAGGACGCTATGAAAACCCGTAACAAAGATATGGACGCACTTGTTGACGAGGTGCTTGCAATAGACGTAAAGCGCCGTGAAATAACAGCGAAGAACGACCTGCTCAAGCAGGAGCAGAATGCCGCCAGCAAGGATATCCCCCGAATCAAAAAAGAGGGCGGCGACATTTCCGCCATTATGGCAAGAATGAACGAAATCAAGGAAGAAGTCAAAAAGGGTGACGCTGAGGTTGCAGCTCTTGAGGAACAGCAGCAGAAGATAATGTACGAATTCCCCAACATCCCCAGCGACAAGACACCCATCGGCAAGGACGACAGCGAAAACGTTGAAATCCGCCGTTGGGGTGAGCCGAAGACCTTTGATTTCGAGCCCAAGGCACATTGGGATTTAGGCGCAGACCTTGACATTCTTGACCCCGAAACAGCCGCAAAAGTTACGGGCGCACGCTTCCACTTCTACAAGGCTGCCGGCGCAAGACTTGACCGCTCTATCATCAACTTCTTCCTCAACACACATACCGAACACGGCTACACGGAAATTTTCCCGCCCTTTATGGTCAACCGTGCTTCAATGACAGGCACAGGTCAGCTTCCCAAGTTTGAAGAGGACGCTTTCAGACTTGAGAGAGAGGACTATTTCCTCATTCCCACAGCCGAGGTTCCCGTTACAAATATGCACCGCAACGAAATTATCGACGGTGAAAAGCTTCCCATTAAGTACTGTGCATACTCCGCTTGCTTCCGCGCAGAGGCAGGCAGCGCAGGCCGCGACACAAGAGGCCTTATCCGCCAGCACCAGTTCAACAAGGTTGAGCTTGTTAAGTTTGTTGACCCCGAAACCTCTTATGACGAGCTTGAGTCTCTCACAAACGATGCAGAGCGTGTGCTTCAGCTTCTCGGTCTGCCTCACAGAGTTGTTGCGCTCAGCTCGGGCGATATCGGCTTCTCCTCTGCAAAGACATACGACGTAGAGGTATGGATGCCCTCCTACAACCGCTACGTTGAAATTTCCTCCTGCTCCAACTTTGAGGACTTCCAGGCACGCAGAGCAGCAATCCGCTTCAAGAAGACACCCAAGGATAAGGCTCAGCTTGTTCACACCCTTAACGGCTCGGGCGTTGCAATCGGCAGAACTGTTGCCGCTATTCTTGAAAACTACCAGAACGAGGACGGCTCAATCACCGTTCCCGAGGTTCTCCGTCCGTATATGGGCTGCGACGTAATCAAGTAAGTTGTTTTTTGTAATACAATTTTAATTTTCTCTAAAGCTTGTCTTTGAATTTATACACTATTATCTGTTATACACAACCACTTCAACTTACAGAAGGTAATAGGAATGAGTAACAATTTTAATGCTCAACTGAATAAAGACATAAATCTTCTTGTCACGGTGGACAAAAAGTACGTTGAACCCTTGTGTGTTATGCTCACCTCTTACGGTGAGAGCAACAGGGGTGTTAAAACCAACCTCTTTATTGCCCACTCATCGCTCGGTGAAGAGGAGCTGACACGCATCCGCTCACACGCAGACGGCTATAATATTACCGTACACAGTATTTTCATCACCGAAAACTGGTTTGAAAATACACCCGTGCTTGACCGCCTGCCGCAGGAATCGTTTTACCGCATTATGGCGTTTCACTACCTGCCCAAAGAGCTTGACCGCTGTCTTTACCTCGACCCGGATATAATTATCCGCCGACCGCTCGCTGAATTTTACAACCAGCGGCTTGACGATAATTATATTGCCGCCGCCAGCCACACGCACCGCCTTGTCAACCTGGCAAACAATATAAGGCTGGGCACACAGGACAACACGCTCTATTTCAATTCGGGCGTACTGCTGATGAATCTTGACGCAATCCGCCGTGACTTTACTTTGCAAAAGGTGCTCGACACGCTTGAAGACACCATACAGCGCCTGTGGCTTGGCGACCAGGATCTGACGAACATACTTTTCTGCGGGAAAATAAAACTGATAGACGAAAAAATTTACAACCTTGACGAGCGTGTTTTCGCCCGCAGTAAAAAGGAATTCACTATTGAGGACGTTGCCGAAAAAACGGCAATCATCCACTACAACGGCAAGCACAAGCCGTGGCTGAAGGGCTACAAGGGCGTGCTTGACAGGTTTTACCCCGAGGTGAAGGACAAAGGCCCTGCACCCGTTGGCAAGTGGAAGGCACAGCTAAAGGCAATTCACGGCATAGTCCGCCCCAACAACCGCCAGAAGATACTTATTCTCGGCATACTTGCCGTAATTACCGCCTGCATACTCTGCTGGGTTTTCCTCGGACGAGAGGTTGTAAAGGTAATCGGCGACCCCGTACTGCTCAGGCAATGGCTCAACCAGTTCGGTCCGTATGACGAGCTTGTTTTCATTATCATACGAAGCGTGCAGACGATGATTAAAATCATTCCTGCGGAGCCGCTTGAAATCGGCTCGGGCTACGTGTGGGGCGCAGGGCTTGGTATGCTGTACTGCCTTATCGGTAACTTTATCGGCACGCTGATTATTCTTGCGCTGACGCGGCGCTTCGGCAGAGCCTTTGTAGAGTGCTTCCTGCCGGCAAACAATCTGCGGCTGATATCCCTTTTCAAAAATTCCGACAAAACCTATGCCCTGCTGTTTTTCTTCTACCTCATACCCGGCTCACCGAAGGACGGTCTGACCTACCTTGTGGGCATGATGAACGTCAAGGTCGTGCCGTTTTTAGTGCTCACCTTTATTGCGAGAATTCCGTCGGTGCTTTCGTCAACGCTTTGCGGCTCTACGCTTGCGGAAAAGCAGTACCTTATATCGGCGCTGATTTTCCTTGCAACGCTTGTGCTTGCACTTATCGGCGGATTTATCTACAAAAAATACACGGACAAGAGGTTGAAAAAATAAGCTATGGCAGATTTATTGAACGAGCTTTTCTGTCCCCTTGAACTAACGGGCATTGCCGCATCGATTACAAACGCGCTCGGTGTTGATGCGCCCGAGCAGGCAGAGCCTCCACTCGATATAATGAAAAAGCTGACACACGGCAAAAATATTGACCGTGTGCTGATGTATAACCCTGATGCCGTAGCACTATGGCTTTTCGGAAAATATACGCAGATTTTTGAGCCGGTAATGCTTAACACACAGCTTACCCTGCCGCTTAAAACGGTTATGCCGAGCGTAACCCCCGTTTGCTTTGCCACAATGTACACGGGTGTTACCCCCGACGTGCACGGTATCAAGGCTTACCGCAAGCCTGTTGTTAAGACAGACAGCGTTTTTGACGCACTCATTCGTGCAGGTAAAAAGCCCTGCATAGTTTCTACGGGCGAAGACAGTATGTCGAAAATATTTCTTGAAAGAGAAATGGATTATTTTATTGTCGATACTCCCGACGAGGCAAACGCAAAGGCAGTTGAGCTTATAAAAGAGGACAGATACGACCTTATCTGCGTTTACAACGCAAACTTCGACGATATGATGCACAAATTCTCTCCCGAGGGAGAAAAAGCACTCGAGGCACTCACGCACAACTCGGCAGCATTTGAAACGCTCGCCAATGCCGTTAAGGAAAACTGGAAAAGTCACACCACACTTATCGGCTATGCGCCCGACCACGGCTGCCACGAAATTGACGGCGGCTCGGGCGGACACGGACTTGAGATGCCCGAGGATATGAACATAATCCACTTTTACGGAGTAATATAAATCCCGATGAAAGCTTACGATATCGCAATAATCGGCGCAGGTGCAAGCGGACTTGCAGCGGCGATTGAAGCCAAGAAGACAGCACCCCAAAAAACTGTTGCCGTTTTTGAGCATCTGCCGAGAGTCGGCAAAAAGATACTTGCAACCGGCAACGGACGCTGTAATCTCGGCAATCTTACCGCCGACACACACGCTTACACAAACCGCACCTTTGCACAGCACGCTTTAACCGAATACAACGCAGAAAGCCTGATTGATTTTTTTGAATCAATGGGGCTTTTTACCCGTGCAGACAGCGAAGGCAGACTATATCCTCTGAGCAATACTGCCGCAAGCGTGCTCGACGCGCTCCGTTTTGAGTGTGAAAGACTTGGTGTGCAATTTTTCTGCGATTATAAAGTAAGCTCTATAAAAAAAGACAACCATATTTTCAGTATAAACGGCGAATATAATGCCAAAAAGGTTATTGTTGCCTGCGGCGGTAAATCCTCGCCTGCACAGGGAAGTGACGGAAGCGGCTATCCGTTATTAAAAGCGTTGGGTCATAATATAACACCGCTCGCACCGGCACTTGTGCAGCTTGTAACCGACACGGCAAAGATAAAAGCGTTAAAGGGTGTGCGTGCTTCGGCAAGGCTCACGCTTTCAACGGGCGGTGAAACAAAGGGAGAAATCCTTTTCACCGATTACGGCATTTCGGGAATTGCGGCAATGGATTTGAGCCGCTATATATCCCCCGATAAAAAGGCTTTCGTAACAATAGACCTTCTTCCCGATTTTGACGTTAAAAAGGCTAAATCGGCGGTTTTTGCCGCAGTTACACGCAACCCCGACCAGCCTTGCGAATATCTTCTCGGAGGACTCGTGCCCAAGGCACTCGGCACGGCGGTAATCAAATCTGCGCTCGGATTTTTACCGAAAAGCGCAAAGGAAATAAACGAAGAAGGTGCAAAAAAAATTGCCCTCGTGCTTAAGGGTTTTACCCTCACGCTCAAAGGCACAAAGAGCTTTAACGATGCACAGATTACAAAGGGCGGCGCAGACGTAAGGCTGTTTGACTCAGGAACAATGATGTCAAAAAAAGCAGACGGACTGTACGCCTGCGGCGAAATCCTTGACGTTGACGGCGCCTGCGGTGGCTTCAACCTCGCCTGGGCATTCGCCAGCGGCAGACTTGCAGGCAAAAATGCCGCAACCGCTTGACATTAATCGGTTAATCTAATATAATAAATTTCGTTGTCGGGGTGTAGTGGCTGAGACCTTGCCGCCGCCTGTGGCGGATGAAGGCAAGGGCATCAGCAGGAAGAAATACAGAGCAATGCGAAGCGCTCCAAGCGAGCAGTGCGACAATATTTCTGACCGATAGTTGGTAGCGCGCCGGTCTGTTATATCAATATAAAAAACAATAACAATTTAATATTTCGGGGTGTAGCGCAGTTGGTAGCGCGCCTGCTTTGGGAGCAGGATGTCGGGAGTTCGAGTCTCTTCACTCCGACCATAATTAAAGGCTGATGGGATATCGGCCTTTATTTTTTTACGACATCCTGCGAGCAAAGCAGGGTACCTGCTTTGGGCATTGAGTCCGACCGCCGCCTGTGGCGGATGAAGGGAGGACGAAATGGCGCAGCGGTCAAAATTGTGCGAAGCGAACAGCGAGCAAACAATTTTGGGCACCGCAAGAGGTAGGGATGTCGGGAGTTCGAGTCTCTTCACTCCGACCAAAAACCTTCTGACACCATTGGTGTCGGGAGGTTTTTTTGTTTTACTAAGAGACTCGAAGGACGAGCGGTACAGAGCAACAGTCCAGTGGACTGTTGTGACCGCGAGCGACCAAGCGCCCGCAGGCGCGCGAGTCGAGTCTCTTCACTCCGACCACCTAAGTACAACTTAGGTAATACAGCCGAAATCCTTTGAAATATAGGGGTTTCGGTCTTTTTTATGGATAAAGCAAACCGCAAGAACGTTTAACAATAAAATTGGAACTTCGGATACAAGGTGTGCCGTTTCGGGATACCCAAATTATATAGCAAACACAGGAGTCACCAATTGTTACAAAAAACTCTAAACAGATGTGGCGAATGTAATTGTTATATTGATGAGGATGCTATGTTCTGTATGAGTTGTTTAGAAAATTCTTTAAAATAAAAGACTGACAGGAACAAAAGAATTGTACTGCTAAAGGAATAGAAATACTAGAAAATTTACGATTTAGAGAAAAAACAACAGCATTTTTTGCTATATTTGAATAAAAAATCACCACAAGGTTATTTAACCTTGTGGTGAAAGCAAAAGTATTAAATATAAAATTATTCTTCCAAGGTAAAGTGCAAGTATACAGTATCTGACGGACAATAAAGGATAGCTTCTGTTTTCTTTCCTGCCATGGTGCCATACCAATAGTAGTAGCCAAAGTCACCGTACTTGCTATCTTTGTGCTTATCAAACTCACCAAACCATTTGTTGCAGGTGTTAATTATTGTTTTATCCATGCCCATATCAAATCTAACTCTGTATAATTTGCCATCCTCAAAATCAAAGTGATAGAAGCCGTCTGAAACTGAATTTTCTTCAACCTCTATAGGGCGCCATGACTGAATAGCATTTTTTTCAATATAAGCTTTAGCCTCACTCATGGTCATATCCCAAGTGAAACCTGCATCCATATATTCAAAAGTATGGCGAGAATAATCCTTGTAAAGAGTCGCAAAACAAATTGAAACAACAACAAGAACACAAAATGTCACTGAAATAACTATTTTTGATTTTTTACTCATATAAGTTCCCTCTTTTTATGGAAAAATTAACTTAATTTGATCATATCACAAAAAGAGACTAACTGCAAGCATAAAGATTATCCTCAATCGTTTTATTGTCTTAGTTTTGATTCCCGAATATAGAAAACTACCCGTTTGGCGGCGCATGTAATAATATTACAGAATATAAAGTTCCATTCCTGCACGCTTGCAACAGCGTTAAAAACTGTTGCTATTCCCATATAAACTAATTTTAAAAATTAAATTCAATATGAAATTTCTAATATATTATAAATTTCGTGAGAAAATGTTTCGTATCTCCCCGGAGGAACATCAAATCTTCAAGTAAAAACAACTACCGCAGCGGCGCCGGGTCTTGTGTTAATTTTCGCAAAAGTTGCAACCTACTCTTTCAAATTGCAACCTATCCCCTTGAATTTGCAACCTTGGGGTTATTCGTATCATAGGTGGAGTAGTCAGACATATTTTTAAGGCTGATGGTATATAAGCCTTTTATTTTTTTGCGATATCCTGCGAACAAATATCAAAAGAGGCTATATCAAAACATCTGAAACAAATGTTGTTGATGCAGCCTCTTTTTCTTTTTACCTATTTCGTTGTACGATCCGCTTTGTTTTTCGATATTTCGATATTGATATCGGATTTTACTCCAATGAAACCACTTTCTATCCTGTTAAAATGTATAACACAGCAAAAATACTATTGCATCTTTTGACAAGAAGATTTATTAAATCAAACAAGAGTAAAGCTGGAAATGTACCATTTTTCTACTTGGTATTCACAAGTAAAAACTGCCTCTCTGGTAAATTCTTCGCCTGCAACGATATATGTTACATACGTTAAAACACTTACTATATCTTCGTATTCCTCGTCTTCAACTATATCCTGAATATCAATTTTTATTGATTCAAAGAAATCTGTTCCGTTTATCTCTGAATTCATAACAAGTATATCTCCGAGTTTGTCAAAAAGCACATCTCTGTCCTGGTTAGTAAACATACCAAGAATATTTGCACCTATTTTTATTTTATCGGAAACTCTAGGTGTGATACAATTCAGAGCAGCATCAAAGTCCAGTGTGTTACACGCATATTCAAACTCTACAAGCAAATTCTCAACTTCGGTTTTCTTCTTATTACATCCCGAAAAACTGAAGGCTATTGTAAGCACCAATATAGCAGCAATTATTCTGCAAGCAATTTTTTTCATATTATTCTCCTTTTTACATCAACAAATTAAGTTCTCTGAGCATATCCTGCATATTCTCATATTCATTGAGTATTTCCGCAAGAGTGTATGCCTGCTTGTCTTTTCCGCGGTCAAGCATTTCGTTGAGAATAGTTCTGAAATACTCGACGTCTTTATAAGCTTCGGGCGAAAAAAGTTTTGCCGCCTGAACAACACGCTTAAATTCACCATCGTCACAGCAAGCTTCAATATATGTACTGAGCAAAGAGTCTACATTTTTTCCTTCATCATAAATTTCTGAAATCTCTTTAAAAGCGACAGCATATGCACCTGACTCTATCAAAGAATATATTTTTTTGTTGCCTGCGGTTGAAAGTATCGTAGTGCCAGCAGCAATAGCTACAACAAGAACCGCAACAACAACACCTATCAGCCATAAATCCTTGCGGTTTTTCTTTTTGAGTTCTTGGTCCTCAGGTGTTATTAACTTATCAGGTTTCTTTTCTTTTGAGTTCTTGTCCTGCAACGGTTCAGGCTCGTTCGGTAAAGAATCTTCTTCCGTTATCACTGAAGTTTCACACGGTATCTCTTTTACATTTTGGTTCAACCATTCTGAAGGCATAGAATGAAGTAGATACTCAAAAGCATTTTTCAATTCTTCAACTGAACGATATCTTTTGTTTTTTACATCAATAGCCAAATGAACCACATCCCTGAGCCGGCCGTTTATATTAACCGGCAAAACAGGTTTCTCACCGTTCCTTAAGCGCTTTAATGCGAATGCAATATCAGATTCTGTTTGTACAAACGGGGGCAAACCTCCGTTCAGCAAAGTGAACATCACCATACCCAAACTATAAATATCAGCTGATGCATCAGGCTTCTTGCCATACATCAACTCAGGGGCAATACAATACTCCGATTCGTTTTTCACATTATCCGAAAAAGCAAAATCGCCAAGCACATAACGGCCATCATTATTGATAAATATGTTGTTTAAGTTTAGATTGTTGTGTACCCTTCCGTTTTTATGGCACCATTCAAGCGCATCGCACACATCAATTCCCATACAAATCATATCGCGTATCTTGTAATCGGTATCCGCATACAACTGCCCCAGAGATGTTAAGTAATCCATTTTTATATACAAATCATATTTATAAATGTCGTTGTTATAAACTAATTTATAATCATAATAAGTAATAACAAATCTGTTTCCTGACCCTTTACTTATTTGCGAAAGCGCCTCCATTTCACAGCGCACCTTCTCCGAAAGTTCGCTGTAAATATCAGAGGAGCTGGAAGCAGAGCTGTCAAACGGAACCGTTATCTTTTTAATAGCAACCGTTTCATTGTTATCGTTTGTTGCGATATAGATAACCGTATTTTCAGATTTTCTTATTTCGGTTTTCACGCGATATCCGAAATCCTCGATAGCAGACTGATTTTTTCCTACCTCTTCCCAAAAGAAGCTTTTTTCCCGTTTTCTTTTTTCAGTTTCAGCAGCCATACAATCTGCGCAAAGATCAGAACCGCTTATGGGTACTGTTTTTCCGCATTTTTTACATTCCATAAACCGTCTCCTGTTATCTGATTTTTTTCAGCTTGGTTGCCGCTTTCTTGTATTTTTCTGCAGCTTTGTCAATACTGTTGGTGTATTTCTTTACGTTCATACCGGATATACTGTCCGCAACATCATCCGATACTCCATAAAGTTGGCTGACAATTGTGTTAATTTCATTTATACAATAGTCAAGTTCTCTTCTCAATGACCGATCCATATTGCGACCTCCTAAATTTTACTTGGAGCATTTTTGATTATCATTCTTTCAGTTGATTCGAAGCCCTCAAGCAGAGTGCTCAATTCATTTGCTTTGCGCCTTATTGCCGCACCTTCATCAATATTAAGATCTGCTCTGAACAAGTTATACATACTAGCAAAAGAGGTGAAAACGCCCTCTTCCTGTTCTATGTTATTCTGAGCAAGTCTGTAGTAAAGGGAATCAAGTCTTGAATCCAAAGATGAGATTCTGCTTGCCAGCCTGTATAGCGTATTCACACACTGTTTAAGCTTTTTAAGATTAATCCTTACTTCGCCTTGCCTGAGTTTGTAAACCTTTGCAGCAATTGTATAAAGAATAGGTTTGGTGTATTTAAGCACCGTACCGATTGTAGCCACAGATACTTTCTTTGCAGCATCAAGAACCTTGCATGCAGTATCTGTTACCGCATTAGCAACGCGTCTTCCTTTTGTGATGATCTTTTCTGCTGTGCTGTAAACTTTATCGAGAGCTGAATTCAAACCAACACGAACAACTTCTTTGAGTTCATTATAGAATTCGCTAACTTTGTCCTGAACAAAATCAACAGCTTGCTCAACCTTGTCTTTGACAAACTCATAACCCTCAGCAATTTTGGTGCCGATATAATCAACCGCCTTGCCAATCTGCTGACCTATGTACTCAACTGCGAGCTTAACATTCTGAACAATCTTGTCCCAGTTAACTATTATATGATTAGCTATTAATGCGATTGTTGTTACGCCAGCTACAAGTTTACCCATAAATGTAACTGTGATGCCCAATACCGGGTTGATTCCAGAAACTACCACAGTCGCTATGTTTTTGAAACTGAGGATTTTCAAAACCAGCTCGTGTACATTTTTTTTGCCTAAATCGAGTGATGCATAGATTTTAATCAATCTCAGCGGATCTTCGAAAATATACTGTCCCAGGCTTACATTATTCTCTTTAACGAACTTCTGAATTTCTTCAACAAGAGGTAAATACTCCTCCATTTCCAACAATTCCAGAATTTCCGGCAATTCTTCGCTTGTTCCGAGTATATCCAAAATAGCAGGAATGCCTACAGATAGCAAACCACCGATTTCTTCCGGCGTTGCGCTCTTTCTGTCACCTGTGCCTAAACGTGAGTTTACATCATTTCCGTATACATCATTTCCGCCAAGGAAAATCTCAAGAAGCCACATAACCGAAACCGCGCAGTCTTCAATATTTTCCTTATCCATTGACATTATTTTTTCGGAAATTTTTGCAGCAAGCCTAC
This sequence comes from Acutalibacteraceae bacterium, assembly GCA_045654045.1. Taxonomy (GTDB): domain Bacteria; phylum Bacillota; class Clostridia; order Oscillospirales; family Acutalibacteraceae; genus UBA8612. The sequence goes on along the minus strand of JAZOMP010000004.1, from coordinate 8,122 downwards.
CTACAGGTCCCTGTTCTGTTGTGAATACGATATTACCGTTTTCATCCTTTGCCCATCTGATTGATCCGTCTTTGTTGAAGAAGAAATCCAGACTATGCCACTCATTAAATCCGTTTCCTGATGTTGGAATAAAATAGGTTTTATTTTTGTCTATAATTACATTTCCAAGATCATGAACATAGTCATTAACACCATTGATTGAATACATCTTATCAATCTGTTTTTGATAATCTTCTTTCCACCTGTTCTTAAAGGTTTCTATTGCGTTTTCTGAAAAGCCTTGACCGTTAAATGAGTAGCAATTGTCAACCAGATCCCCGTATTGCGAATCCATCATTACAAATTGCGCTAAATTACCGCCCTTGGAATGACCTGAAACAATAACCTTTCCCTTTTTTCCAGAGGTATTGTAATGCGCTTCAATTACATCATCAAAAAATTGGGAAGCTCGTTCCTGCATAAGCGAACTGTATTTTGTAAACGCATCGCCATTGTCAACCCACTTACCGTCACCTGTGCCACGATATACAACATATATATCACCCGTTTTGGGATTCATAAAAGCGCAGGAAATAAGTTCGTTCATTTCGTAGCAACCGTTTTCGCTTTCTTCCCGCACAGTCGTGCTACTCTGCGCTATCAAAACAAATTCGCCAACGCCATACTTTTCGAGTGACAACTTCAGCGTCTCATTATTTCCCAAGTTCTTTTTGTCTTTTTCCGATTGTTCTACAATTTTAAAAATTGTTTTACCTTCGTCAAGATATTCCAAAGACTGATCATCCGCATAAACATATTGGCTTAAAACAGCAGAAATATTTATTTCTTCAATTTTTTCTTTTGCAATAGGATCACCCATTTAATCACCGCCATTCAAATTCCTCAATGCTGTTTTTACTGTCTTTGGAGAAATATATTCTGTTTAATTCTTTCTTTTCGAAATATCCCAACTTACTGAATGTTTTAAAATTTTCGGACGATGAGGCAAAATAAATTTCCGCGCTGGCAATAATAGGAGCTTTTTCTATTTTGCTTTTTACTTTTTCTGCAACATCGGCCATGTTTTCCTTTTCAAACAAATCACTTACTACTGCTTTGAAAACTATATCTGACTCTTTGCTTGCAATATATTCTTCAAAAGTAGTTTTTTCGTTGAAATCATTAACCGTTCCTTGAGATGAAATATTATAAGTTAAAATAACATCAACTCCGAATATATCTTTCATCATTGACATTATATATTCTTCTGTTTCAATTTTAAATCTGTTCTGAGTATAGTTTTCCGTAATATATGCCGTTCCGTCATAGTTATGATAGCAAACCGAAATTTCTCTGTTCGGATACTTCTTTGAGGTTATATAAATGTTTTTTGTTTTTCCGGTATCGGAGCCTCCGAATGAACCTGCATAGCTGAAGGTATCATTATATTTTTCGCTCATATATTTAATCATACCGCTTGTGCTGTTTTCAATATTTAAAATATTATTATCCTTCATACAGCCATTCACCCCAACTACAATTAATACAACTGATATTAATAAGCATAAAAGCCTGAAAAGTTTCATAATAAATCACCGTAAATCCCAAACTTTGTACCTTTATCTAAAGCCAAAGGCAGCAGGCAGCAAACTGTGCTGCCTGCCACCGATTAAATTAAAGCTTGGGAATCTGTGATGCAACCTGCTGAATTTCGTCGTTAATTCTCTTCTGAACTTCGTTGTAATTCTGAAGGAACTGACCGTATTCAGCGACAAACTTTTTAAATTCATCGAACTTCTGAGCGGATGTATTGAAATTCTTTCTTATTGCCTCGCCGCCTTCGCTGTCGAAGCTTTTCTTTCCATTATTGATGATGCCCTGAATATTCGTAAGAGATGTAAACATCTTGTTGCCCTGAGCAATAATCTCATCGCCTGCTTTATTTACCTTTGCGAAATCAATTTTTACAACATTGTTAGCCATTATAAATATCCTCCCTTAAATCAATTAATTGCAGCGTTGCCTTTTTCAATTGCCTTATCAATAGCAGCAGCGCATTCATCGAGATAATCAGCATACTGTTTCATAAGCTTTTCAACGTTTTCGATCGTTTCCTTAAGTTCGCTTTTATATCTCTTTACAAAATTCTGCTGAACAGGGTCGCTGAAATAGCTGTTCATTCCGTTTACGGTTGAATCGATTTCGTTTTTTGCCTTGGTATACTTATTGAGTTCTGCGCGAATGTCTGATGCTGTTTTTCTGATTGCTCCGGTGTCATAAGTTGCCATAGTACGTGTCTCCTTTTAAAATAAAATTAATTTAGTGCCGTTCCTGATATTTGATTCTTTCATTGTTTCGTTGGGATTCAGGATGTTCCCTGTGTGCTTTTCGCTGACAACAAAAGAACCTGTGTACTGATAGATGCCGTTTGACGTGCCCGAGAACACCCCACTAACAAGAGAGGCGAACTCCCCGATTTGTATGTTTTCAGGCACAAGCATATCGTAGCTTTGTCCTGCGGCAGGTGAAGTTACTTCGATCAGAAGCTTATTCATCATTTATCCTCCCCGTCTTCTTGTATAAACTTTCCCTTCCGCACTTCATTATCTAAAACAACAAATGCATATCCTTTTTCGCAACTATTTGAAAAATTTTTTTCAAAACATAAAGCTGCGGCAGAAGAATTTGAAAATGCAATTCCTTGCTTAACCGGCAAGGTTGTGCTGAAATGGTACGTAAGCTTTGATCCGTTTTCTGCATCATCAAGAACAATAAAATTAATGTGATACGGTTCGTTAATGCTGCAAATCAATCCGCTTAGCCTTATCAACATATGCTGAGAAATAATATTTTCAAGGTCGGGATAGTTGTTAACCAAAACATAAATGTGTTGGAAATTCGGAATTGGTTTTCCTGCATTCTTTGCAAAAACAGCTTCTGCGGCACGGGATCTGACAGTTTCTTCGAGCTTACATATGAATTTTTCGATTTCCGGAGAACCGGTAATCGTTCTTGAATCACTTATACCCAGTTGCTCTTTCGGATCAATTATAACAATATCCTCTGTAACACTTATAAGCTCTTTGCAAATGAATTTTGCCGATTCCTCATTTTCTTTGTTGTATGTTATCAATGTCAGCTTTGATGAACTGAAATCAAGACAAACCGGCTCTATCGTTTCTGAATCAACCACAACCGGAAGGCTTTCTGCGCTGAACTCAAGACCGTTTTCAGCAAAATACTTTTTAGTTACAGTTTCAGGAAGTCTTTTAACTTCCTGCTTTTTGTAACCTGACTTATCCGCCTCGTTCTGACAGAACATATCAATAGCATCGTAAATATTTTCTGAATCCTCAAACGCAATCCTTATCTGGAATTCATAGGTAACATTATCGATTTTAAAAATGCCTCTGCCTTTGAACTTTCCGGGAGTCAGTCCGCCTGTTTTGCCTAAAATATTAGTATACTGATCATCATTATTCTGCTGTAAAACATAAATATTGCTAAACAAAGGAACAAGCGAATAACGTATAGAATTTGAACTGAGAGCTGTTACAACAATAAAAATACCATATTTTTTTCCTTCGCGAGCAATCTTTGATATCTTTTCTTCTGCGTCACCAAGTGTTTCCGCAAACGCAAGAAAATTACTGATTACAAGGACTATGTTTGGAACGGTTTTTCCGGAAGTCTTGACATAATTCTGATAATCTCCGCCAAATCGTCTGAACATGGATTTTCTGGCCTCAAGTTCTGAATTAATCTCCTCAAATACATTTTCAATTGCTGCAATTTCTTCCGAAAGAGCAACAGTTTTCACCTGAGGAGCTTTCTCAAATGCCGAAAGAGAACCCGAATCAAAATCAAGCGCATAAATCAACAGCTCTTCATATGTGTGTCTCTCAATAAGAGAAACCATGAGCTGATTCAGAAAAGAAAGCTTTCCGCTTCCGCTTGCACCGTAAACAATAACATTTCCTCCGTTGGTCAAAGGCACTGTCATTGTGCGGTGTTTCTGATTTCTCAAATCATCATAAATACCGACGATAGGGTTAAGAACAAAAGCTTCTGCTTGAGAATCATCCTTCTTGTCTCGTTTTCTTTCCTCTTTTGGACCTTTCATCGGTTCGAGCCAAAGCTTTGTTGCTTCACAACCCTTATCATCAGCAAGGATTTTCAGGTAATCCACGAGCGCATCAATCTGTTTTTCAGGCACATTTTCCGGCCTTGGTGGCAAAGACGGTTTTACATGGTAAATTGTTCTGCCTTGCTCATTAAGAATGTCTATTCTCTTTCCTGAAGTTTTCTTATATTGATCTGCAGGGAAATAAGGAGCTCCCGACCAAGGTGATTGACCGTACTCAAACAACTCATTATAACCAACCTGCATATAAAAACGTCCTGCATTTGTTATCATTGTTGCATCGGGTCTGCCTATAACACTTTGGCTGTCAGCTCGGTCCTGAACCTTCAAACAAACCTTGAATTTAATATTACTCTTTATCTGATCATCAACAACACCGTCAGGTTTCTGAGTTGCCAGAATAAGATGCACACCCAGGCTTCTGCCGATACGGGCAATTCTTATCAATTGCTCCATAAAGTCAGAGTGTTGTTGCTTAAGTTCAGCAAACTCATCGGAAATTATTATAAGGTGAGGTAACGCCTTAAGACTTCTATCTTCTTTTCTGAGTTTTTGATATTTATAAATATCAATATTGCTGATTTTCTTTTTTTCACTTATTTCTTTGAAAAGAGCCTGTCTTTTTTCAAGTTCACTTTCAATCGCAATAAACGAACGTTGAAGTTCATTACCGTCAAGATTGGTAATGCTTCCGGCAAGGTGCGGTAAGTTCTTAAAAACGTCAGCCATTCCTCCACCTTTGAAGTCAATAAGAACAAAAGCGACTTCTTCAGGAGAATAATTGGTTGCCATTGATGCTATGTAGGATATAATAAATTCGCTCTTTCCTGAGCCGGTCATACCTGCTATCAGACCATGGGGTCCATGAGCTTTTTCGTGAATATCCAGCTTTATTGTATAACCATCTGCATCCACACCAATCGGCGCCGCAAGTGATTTGACAGGATCGTTTTCCTCCCAATGAGAAAGCACGTCCAGATGCTCCGGCTTTCCTGCCTCAAACATTTCCAGATAAGTAAGTTCTGTCGGAAGAGCGCTTTCTTTTGAAAGTGAGTCGAGTTCGATATTTGCCATATTGACAAATATACTTTCGGGATTACCAACAAAACAAATGGGAGTATCAATTTTCTGAGGCTTATCTGTAATGTTGTTATAATCAGAAACCGTAACTCCCGCCTCTTCAACACTACAAACAACTGAGCAGCTTTTCGGAAGATATTTTCGTTCATTATAAAGAGTCAGCATCGATATATTATGATATTTTTCGGGCTCTTTTATAAAATCTTTGATACCTTGAATTTTCTCCGCAAGAATCCTGTCCGCCGCTATAATAATATACCGTGTTGACCCATGCTGGTCATCTTTTTTATCTTCGGAAATTGCCTGAATATTTGAAATAATATTTGAAAGTTCTTTGGCTTCATCCACATCGTTTGCAATAAATCTTATTGATTTTTCCTTATTCCATACATGAGGAATCCACTTTACAAATTCCCACAGATGACGCTCTTTTTCGTTATAAATAAACATAAGTTTAAGGTCATCGTAGTTGTGTAAAGCCGTAAGTTCTATAAGCAAAGCCTTTGTTATAGACAGAACGTCCTTTCGCTCACCCGTAATTCCTACAATTTTTGTTTTTGCAAACGGGATAGTCACCGGTACGCTTTTTAAAACCCGTTGAGAATTGACAAGCTCTTCCATTGCAATTGCGGACTCGCTCATCTCTTCAACATCACTTCGATGTGAATAATCAAGTTCTATTTGTGCAGGTACGTCGCCAAGTCCAATCATAACATCCAAAAAATCGTCATGAGATGGTCCTCTTTCCCAAAGAGTCATTTCTCTTCCGTTTATGCGGGAAACACAGTCTTCAACTGTCGGATTATTCTCTCGCAGCAGTTTTGTCTGTTTAGCTATTGTCTCATCAATTTTACTTTTTACTTTTTCAAGATGCTCCGCATACTTGCGTTTCTTCTTGGCATCTTTTGTGTTTTTTGCTCTCTTTTCAAATCTTTTGGAAAAAAACGGCCAGATAATTGTTCCTAGAACCATACATACCGCCATAACCAATGTAGGCAGTGCGCTTGAAATATCGCCACCGCTTCTCATTATGTTCTGAATTGTAAAGACCGATGAGAATACAGAGCCGAACGCCATTGTGATTGACGGTCCCATAACTACAGCCCAAGGCAGATTCTGTTCTTCAGATGGCTGTGGAGGCGCCTCAATACTAATTTTCTCTGTTTTAATGCCGGTTTTTTGCCTTGGTGCAGATGAAAATGTTTCCGAAGAATCTTCTTCAGTTTCATTCTCATTATCGGCAATTGAATATCTTTCAGAGTTTCTTCCGGTCAGGGAAACCGAAACACTGTTATCAGGGTTATTTACCATAACAAATCTGTTTCCCAGTATTATTCTTAAACCGACAAGATATATTTCATCTCCGTAATTTGCCTGAGCTTCTGTTATCCTCTTGCCATTCAGATACGTTCCGTTTGTACTCCGGGCATCACGAACAATAATTTCTCCGGTTTTCAAGTATTCAATCTGTGCACTTACTGTTTCTGATAAAAGATCATCGTGATAACAAATATGATTTGCTCGGTCATATCCGATATTGATTTTTCCGTCATCAGGTACATTATAAAAACTGAACTCAGAGCGGCTTCCTCCGGTAGGCTCGACAAGAATAATCATTTGTTCTCCGCTGATTTTGCTTCTTATACGGTAGTATTCTTTCTCTTTTATCTTTATTTCTTTAACTCCGAGTGCATCAGTCTCATATTTATCCAGCAGCTCAATTTTTTTGTTCTCTTTGATTGTCCACGCGCCACTATCTGCCGAAACAGCACATAACTGTTTCGGCTCCCCGTTGTCGACAAAAAGAATTTGATGCTGTCCGCTTATTTTTTGCGGCAAGGCGGTTTTTGAAATTTCATTTTTTCTTATCAGAACAATTTGCATCAAAAAACTCCTCAATATAGATTTTCTCATTCTTCAACTTGTGAATCTCAATTAATTTAACCATACTTTATGGTAAATTTCGTACACCAGCAAATAATTTTAAAATTAAATATACAAATCCTATATTATTTTTATTTAGTATAAATAAAAATATTATAGTTGTCAACGAGATTTCGTGCAAAAATGACATTTTTCATCTGCTTCAGCTTCGAATGTTTTAAGACCTTGTTTAAATGTATTTATTATAAAAACAATCATTTTGAAAATATATAATTTCAGCAAACCTTTAGCTGTTTTATATTTTTTCAATAAAAAACAGAAAAGGCGTAACGATGTTTTTCATAAAACTTGCAGGTATATAATCTTTACACACCCAATATGTTAAATACGCACTCTGACCATATAAAAGGCTGATGATATATCAGCCTTTTATTTTTTTGCGACATCCTGCGAACAAAGCAGTTTTACCGTATAAATATCAAAAGCTCTCCGTTTAAACGAAGAGCTTTTACTGAACATTTTTACTTTTTCATTTTCTTTGCTGCATATTTTCTGTACAGCATTATTATTCCGCTTGCACCGAGGTTGAGGATAATTGAACCGAGAACAAGTGAAAGCATATGGCTGGGCAGGTCTGCAACCATTTTATCGCTCTGTATGAAAGAGCAGATCAGGTACACAAAACCGACATCGTTAAAGAACATCGGAATGAAGGGTCTTGTAAGTATAAGAACACCGATAATAATAACAAGAGGGATACATACTGCTGCAAGATGAGCTACACCGAGACCCATAAGTGCTTTTGCACCGAGGCTGACTGCCGCCGCAAGCAAGAGGCCTACAGCGCCGCCACACAGAGTATACCAGAAACGCTCTTTGTAGGTGAGCTCTTCCTGGAGGAAAAACACTGCAACGCTGATAAAGAACGGCCAGTTAACTATACGTAAGCCCTCGTGCGGCATTATACCGTGCAACGCCTGATAGATAATGTTCCACAACGCAATCCAGAAGAACACAAGAACAAGTGCCTGCAAT
>JAZOMP010000003.1:0-16776 GCA_045654045.1 Acutalibacteraceae bacterium | reverse complement strand
AGAGAGGGCTTTGCGGACACACTTGAGGTTCAGGTTGAGCTTGTTGACAGCAGCCTGCTTGACAGCTACGGCAAGATTCAGCAGCTTCAGAAGGATATTGCAAAGAAAATCCAGACCGTTCTCGGAATTCAGTGCAAAATCAGCATTGTTGAGCACGGTACGATAGAGCGTTTCGTCGGCAAGGCAAAAAGAGTTATTGACCTGCGAAATGTAAAGTAAACTGAAGGAAGGAAAGATAACAATGGCTAAAGAACTTATGATAGGCAACGAAGCCGTTGCCAGGGGTCTTTACGAAGGCGGTCTTCGTGTTGCCTCCAGCTATCCCGGTACACCCAGTACGGAAATTACCGAATGTATTTCCACTTATGACGATATTTACTCCGAATGGGCACCCAATGAAAAGGTTGCCGCCGAGGTTGCTCTCGGTGCCGCGATTGCAGGTGCTCGCTCATTCTGCGGTATGAAGCACGTCGGTCTCAACGTTGCGGCAGAGGCAATTTTCACAGGCTCTTATACAGGCGTTAACGCAGGCTGGGTGCTCGCAGTTGCAGACGACCCCGGTATGCACTCATCACAGAACGAGCAGGATTCACGCCACTACGCAAAGGCAAGCAAGGTTATGATGCTTGAGCCCTCCGACTCCGCAGAGTGCCTTGAATTTGCAAAGAAGTCCTTCGAGCTTTCCGAAAAGTTCGACTGTCCCGTTATCCTCCGCCTTACAACAAGAGTTGCTCACTCACGCAGCCTTGTTGAAAAGGGTGAGAGAAACGACATAGGCGTTAAGGAATACGTAAAAAATCCGCAGAAGTACGTTATGATGCCCGCTATGGCAAAGACAAGACACGTTGTTGTTGAACAGAGACTTATCGACCAGACAAACTGGGCAGAAAGCTGCGAGCTCAACAGAACCGAAATGAACGACACAAAAATCGGTGTTATCGCCTCGGGTATCTGCTATCAGTACGCTAAAGAAGCACTCGGCAAGAATGCTTCCTACCTCAAGCTCGGCTGTGTTTACCCGATGCCCGTAAACCTTATCAAGGATTTCGCTTCAAAATGTGACAAGGTTTACGTTCTCGAAGAGCTTGACCCGTTCATTGAAGAACACTGCAAGCAGAACGGCATTGAAGTAATCGGTAAAGAAGCCTTTTCACTCCTTGGCGAATACTCACAGAGCCTTATTGCCAAGACTATTCTCGGCACAGAAACCGAAAGCGTTTCCACCGACCTTGATATTCCCGGCAGACCGCCCGTACTTTGCGCAGGCTGTCCGCACAGAGGTCTTTTCTATGCACTCAAGAAGCAGAAGGTTGCCGTCAGCGGCGATATCGGCTGTTACACACTCGGCGCACTTGCACCGCTCGGCATGATTGACACCTGTATCTGTATGGGTGCTTCCGTTTCCGCACTTCACGGCAGAAACAAGGCAGACACCGCAAACGAAAAGAAGAGCGTTGCCGTTATCGGTGATTCCACCTTTATCCACTCCGGTGTAACAGGTCTTATTGATATTGCTTACAACGCAAGTAATTCTACAGTCATTATCCTTGACAACTCAATCACGGGTATGACCGGTCACCAGCAGAACCCCACAACAGGCAAGACAATTAAGGGTGACCCTGCAACAGCGGTTAACCTTGAAGCACTTGCAAAGGCAGTAGGCATCAACAGAGTAAGAGTTGTTGACCCTTACAACCTCAAGGAAACCGAAACAGCAATTAAAGAAGAATTGGCGGCAGAAGAGCCTTCCGTTATCATTTCACGCAGACCCTGTGCTCTGCTCAAGTACGTCCAGCACGAGCCTTCACTTAAGGTAAATGCCGACAAGTGCAAGGGCTGTACCGCTTGTATGAAGATAGGCTGTCCTGCAATCAGCTTCCGCGACAAAAAGGCAGTTATCGACTTTACACAGTGCATCGGCTGCGGAGTTTGCCAGCAGCTTTGTGCATTTGATGCAATTGAGAAGGGAGAATAAAAAATGAACACAAAAAGCATTATGATTGTCGGTGTCGGCGGTCAGGGTACTCTCCTTTCAAGCCGTCTTCTCGGCTCTGTCCTTACATCACAGGGTCACGACGTTAAGGTAAGCGAGGTTCACGGTATGAGCCAGCGCGGCGGCAGCGTTGTAACTTATGTAAAATACGGTGAGGAGGTCTGCTCCCCCATTATAGAAAAGGGCGAGGCAGATTACATCCTCTCCTTTGAGCAGCTTGAGGCTGCAAGATGGCTCCCCTTCCTCAAAAAAGGCGGCAAGCTTATCGTAAACACACAGAAGATTGACCCGATGCCCGTTGTTATCGGCACGGCTGAATACCCCGACGGCGTAATTGAAGCAATTGCCGCAACAGGTACGGACGTAACAAGCATTGACGCACTTCCCCTTGCAGTTGAGGCAGGCTCATCCAAAGCGGTAAACGTTGTGCTTATGGGCGTTCTCGCCGCAAAGACAGACATTGCCTACGACGTATGGGTAGAAGCTGTCAAGGCAACCGTACCGCCTAAATTCCTCGAGCTCAACCTTAAGGCATTCGAGCTTGGCTATAATTTTAAATAAGAAAGCAGGGAAGAATATGACACCCGTAAAGCAGATTTCGGTTTTTGTTCAGAACAAGCACGGCAAGCTTTCCTCCGTTGCAAGATGCCTTGCTGACGGCGGTGTAAGCATAAGAGCAATGTGCATGGCAGACACCACGGACTTCGGTATTTTCAGACTCCTTGTTTCCGACTACGAAAAGGCAGAAAAGCTGCTTAAAGATGCTGGCATCACCTGCTCGGTTACCGAGGTTCTCGTTGTTGAAATTGAGGACACACCCGGTGCTTTTGCAGACGCTATGGCTGTGCTTGCAGACAACCACATAAGCCTTGAATATGCCTACGCCTTCCTCACCCCGACAATCGGTAAGGCTTATATCATAATCCGTGTTGAGGACAACATCGGCGCCGCAAAGATACTGACAGATAACGGTATTAAAATCGTTTCGCAGGAAGAAATAGTATAAATAAAGATCTATAATGATTAACGGCTTGTGAGCTTTCACTCACAAGCCGTTGTTTGTTTATATTTTTACTGTTCGATGTAGTATCTGTTAACTTCATCAAGGCTACCTGGTGCGTAGTTGTAGGTAAAGGTATAGGTACCGTCGTCTTCGTACTGTACATAGCAGCCGTCATAGCCTAATTCTGTAGCGGTATTTACAAGCTCCTTGGTGTCGCCCTTTACAATATAGACCTTCGGAGGCTCAAGTTCTGTAAAGCCCATAACCTTTATAGCTATATTGTTTCTGCCGCCGCTGAGCTCAAATTCGGCTTTTCCTGATTCTGCGCAGATTGTGGGGATAAACGTATCCTCTACGACCTCACCTGTAAAAGCTTTAACCTTTATTGGATTAACGGCACTGTCCTCACGGACATAGCGCACGTTATTGTCATGCTCTTCGTTGCCGACACCCCAGGGCAGGAGTATCATATCAATTCTGATGCTGTCACCGGGCATAAAGGTTGTTTCTTTTGTGTCAAGGGTCAGACTGCCGCTTGTCATATCGTCGCGTGCGTTAAGTCTTACGGCAAAGGGAATATGCTGCTTTTCGCCGCCGATAACAATTTCGCTGTTTTTGATAATCATTGCAAAATTACAGGCGAAGCGGTTATCAATCTGGTAAGCGGTATCATCCGTAACGTCGTAGAAGCCCCAGTAAGGAATATCGTTACCGAGCGTATAATACGTGTCGGTACGTACGTTTGCTTCGGCAGACGTCATATTGTTCTGCTCGTCAAGATAGCCGAGCGTATTGAAGTTTGAGAAACGTCCGTTAAAGTAGAACAGGTCAAAATCGCTCTTGAAATTGCTGAAGGTTATTTCACGGTTGAACTTTACGTCAAGCGTATAATAGGTTCTGTTTTCGTCTGTCTGCGGGAATTCAACGTGGCGGAGTGAATAGGTGTATGAGCCGCAGTCGGACTCATATTCGTTTGTTATATCGCTGTACAACAAACCTGAGCTGTCAATTGTGCCACCCTTGTATTCGCTGACAATTTCTTTGGACTTGATACCAAGAATCTTCTTATCGTAGAGCATAAACTTGAGTATGCCTACGGAGTTGAACTGCGGCTGTTCAGGCCACATATTACCGCTTCTGTTACGGAAATCGGGCAGAACAAAGCCGTCCCTGCCATAAACAAAATAAGGTGCGATACAGTTGGATTCGGTTGTACCTGTCGAAAGATGATAGTAGGAAACGTGGAATTCAATTGAAGAAAGCTGCTTGAGAGGATTGTGACCCCAGTTCTGGTAGAGATTGAGAAGTGTGAAGCTGATTTCCTCGTTTGCCTTTACGCTTAAGGGTATGTAGCTGTCACCGTACTGGTAGTCCTTTACGCTGTAGAAGGGCTCACCGCCGTCGCCGTGGAAATTCTTGCACACCTGAACGTTAAGCGGAACAAGCTTATTCGTATCGTCAAGAATTGCGCCTGCTTCAAGGCAACCGTTGTTACCCCTTGAGCGGATGTAGATTTCTCTGTCGGTGTCATCACCCGTTACGGTAATAGGTGCACGGTACTGAAGCTGGGGATTGGCATAAGCCATATTGAAATCCGTACCGTCCATACGGAGTGTGTAGGCACCGGTGAGCGTGTCATAGCCGAGGTACTGAGCTTTTGAGTTGCCTGCATCAACAGTTACGGTAAGAGGATTTTTCTCCTCGTAATTCTTCTTTGCAACACCGTCAAAGCTATGGGTATCGTCGGTGTAAATTCTGAAGCCGAAGGTAACGCTATTGAGATCATAGCCACCTGTTTCGTCATTCTTATTGATACCCGTACCTGCGGTATAGCCTGCATACTGTCTTACATAGTATGTATCGCCAAACTGCTCGACAACAGTTTCCTTTGTTGAGCCGTCAGCCGGTACGATAAAGCCGACAACGCCGACACCGTCAATATCAAACGCAACGTACTCAACACTTGCGAAATCGATATTGATAAGCTCGCTGTGTACGCCGTTTTTGTCCTTGACTTCAGCAGCCTTTACGGTATTTGCGTCAATTTTGATTTCGCTGCCGAAGGCTTCAAGGTCGGTTGTTGCCTCGCTTGCAAGCAGAGAATACTGTGCATAAAGTCTGTCACCGTAAACGTGGTAGGCTTTGTCAACCTTAAAGAAGTTTTCAGCCGCACCGTAATCACGCACGTGGCACTCGAAATAGTATTCGCCAAGGCGGATTGTGTTTATTCTGCCCTCATTCTTGGAGGTTGTGAAATAATACCTGTAGCCGCCCCGCTCATAAAAGCTTTCGAAGCTGTCGGTAATATAAGCCTTGCCGTCCTTATCGGTAAGGGTTGCGCTGTTGACCTTACCAAGGGTATGAGTCAGCACCGCATTTGCGTTTTCCATTGCATAGGCTGAACGCTCGGAATCGGTATAATAGGCATCTGCCTTGCTTGATATAGCGGAAGCAAACTTGATTGATTCATCAAGCGTTGTATCACCGCTGATGTCATTTACAAGCTGTGTTTCCTCTTTTTCGGGCTTTTGGGGCTCAACATAGTCGCCGTAGCTGACATTGAGCACAAGCATCTGCAAAAAAGAAAGAATAACAGCAAATATTTTTTTGATAAATTCTACCATGTTTTTCTCCCCTTCGGTTTGATTTTAGTATGTATCTGCTATCAGCACTTTGATTTTACCACCATATACCCAAAAAGTAAAGGACAGCTTTTGTAAAAAAAACTGTCCTTATTTGCTGTTGTTATCAGGCTATGCCTGGCTTTCGTGCCATTTCTGCCGTCTTGAATTTGAGCAGCTTGGATACAACCTTTTCATTCCTGCGTAAGCTTATTCGTATAGCATTCCGTGGTAAATGCCCATCCAATAAGGAAGGGTGTAGCTTGTTGAAGGCTGCATACAATAGTTTAAATGATATCCGTCCAGGTGATAGGTGCTGGCATTCATACGGTGAAGTGCTCTTTCGTCCGGTGCGGCAACCACCCAATCAACCCTTGTTGCACTGAGAATATAACCTACTATATCAAGTATTCCGGCATCTTCACCAACCTCGGGAAGAGCATCACTTGTTTGCATATTATAGCATAAGTCTGTAGACATATTCAGGCCAAGGAAGGAGAAATCCAGCTCTGCCACATCATCACGAAGCTTATTTGTAGCACAGTACATAATGGTATCGGCAGGATGACGGGAAAGCGACCAGGCTGCAGTTTCGAGAATATTGTTGCCGTAAGCGTCCTTTACCGTTTTGTCCGGGTATGCAAGCTGATAAATGTAGTACCACAGCGGATTTTCGCTGTACTGCATTGAAAGCCACCAATCATCAAAGCCGTTGCGGTAGAGCTTCAGGAGCTTTTCGTCCTCCTCAAGCTGGAACATATTATAGTAACCGAGTGCCGCCATTTCCTCATCGGAATAGTTTATAACAAGCCTGTAAACTGTTTCAACAAGCTTTGTATTTCCGAGAAGCTCTATCAGATTGCCCACAAGCGGAATAGTTTCGTTTGCAATAGTCAGCTCAATAGTCGTCATAATTCTGTCGTAATACTGAGAGACTACTTCGGCGTATTCGTAAGCCGGGTCAAGTGCCGCCATACGGTACTCGTTTTCCCACTTCTGATAGCCCGTAATATAAGCAGCTGTCTTGAACACATCAAGAAGCACAACGGCGTGAAGAGGCGATTGCGCAACGGAATTGCCTGCGCAGTAAACCGTTCTGCCGAAGTTACCCCACGAGGTAGGCTGACCCGTCGCATCGCAGAGCATATAGCTGTTGTCGGAAAAGTGCTGTGCAAGACCGTCAACAGCTTCGATAAGAAGCTCCTTAAGCTCGGGGTCCTCAGGTGCAAGAATATCGTACATAAGCTTGAAAATAAACATATGTCCGACAAGCTCATCCGCACTCGTATCGGTTTTATAGATTATATCCTCGGGCGAATACTGTTCACCTATAAGGTCGTTCCATAGCCTTTCAGGCACTTTGCGCGTAGCATCAACCTTAACGCCTCTGAGGTTTTCGTTATTGATAAGATAGCCTTCCGTGTCGGAACTCTTCTCCGACACACCCGTTGCCGTGCCGTCATTATTGACCGACCAATAAATATTATCGTGAAAGCCGTTATTTTCTGTTTTCACACGGAAGGTTCTTGCGGGAAAACCCTCAATCAGCCTTGTCTGCTTTTCGTATTCCGTACCGGGGTTTCCGGCAGGGTCTGACCAGTCATCAGGGCTGACAGGAACATAAAAGCCTTCGTTTTTGATTTTCGATGTTGAATTGAGCCAGAAAAGTGACACCCTGCCCTCCTGATAAAGCTGTGAAGGGCTCTTCTGCGGCACAAGCCACGAGGGATTGCCACCCTTTTCGAGTGCACCGGCAGAAAGATATCTGTCAGAAACTGAACCGGGAACATTTTCGTTTGTCTGTCCCCTTACATAAGCTTCAACTGTGCCCGAGCGCATTGATATGTAATAGAGCAGCAGAACTGCTTCTGCACTGCTGTACGCTGCCTGTCTTGCTTTGGAAAGTTCCTGTTCGGTTGTGTCCGGGTCTGCTTTGAGCATAGCGTAACGCATAAGCTCCCCCGCACCGTACATTGATGTCCAGAGTCCGTCATTATCGCTTTCCGTTCCGAACCATCCGCTTCCGAAATTGTTGCCTTCGTTTATCAGGCCGTGACGGTTCATTGCATTCTGAGTGTTTTCACTCATATACTCTGCCTTGAATTCACCCGTTGCGGCTATCATCATAATATGTGATACACCTGCATCGGTAACGGTCCATATTCCGTTTTCACCGTCAGGGAAAATTGCCCGGACCATTGTTGAATCGTTGCTGTAAAAATATCTGTCACCCATAAAACGCTGGTAAACGTCACGTTCGCTCTTTGCATTTTTATCGGTGCGCAACACTCCGTAGGGCTTGATTTCCCACACGGCACCGTCTGCCGTTACGGCACTTTTATAATTTGAATAATCCCCGACAGAAGGCACAAAAGCGGGAATATCATTACTGCCGTGAGGATATTTTGCAACAATCTTCTGCAGATTATCGCCGTATTCCTTTGCCTCAAGCGTATAATCAACAGCTTTCTTGCGTGAAGCAAGCTGTGTAGGCGTTTGAACAACATTCAGCTGAACGCTATCCTCATAACCGTTGCCCTTGGCGGTAACTACGGCTTCACCAACGGCTGTCGCCGTTACCCTGCCCCATTTATCGACAGTAGCTATGTCGGCAGGCTCAACGCTGAAGGTGAGCTGACGGTCGGTTATATCCTCGTCAAAAACACATTCAAGCGTACGGCTGTCACCGACACAAAGCTCCCAATCCTCGGGAACAACTATTCTCAAATCCTGATCTGAACCGCCGAAGCCCCCTATAAGTGACGGCAGCAGCATTACTGCAGACATTATGAAAGAAAGCACACGCCTTAACATAGAAATATCCCCTTATATTCTGAAGTTAAGCTATACCGAGCTTACGTGCCATTTCTGCCGTTTTGAGCTCAAGCAGCTTTGATACACCCTTTTCCTGCATTGTTACGCCGTAGAGTACGTCCGCCTCTTCCATTGTACCTCTTCGGTGAGTGATTAGGATAAACTGTGTGTTGCCCGTCATACGGCGAGCATACTGCGCATAGCGTACAACGTTAACGTCGTCAAGCGCTGCCTCAACCTCGTCAAAGAAGCAGAAGGGTGCAGGCGAAACCTTTAGAATTGCGAAGAGAAGTGCAATTGCGGAAAGTCCCTTTTCACCACCCGAGAGAAGGTCGATATTCTGAACGTTCTTTCCGGGGGGCTGTACCTTGATTTCAATGGGACATTCAAGCACATTGTGCTCGTCCTCAAGAATAAGCTCTGCCTTACCACCGTCAAACAGTTCGGAGAAGGTTTCACCGAAGTAGCGGTTGATTTTGGCAAACTGCTCACGGAACTGAACAGCCATTTTTGAGGTAAGCTCTGCAATAAGCTTTTCGAGCTCTGTTTTTGATTTTTCTATATCGGCTATTTGCGTGCTCATAAATTCGTATCTTTCCGATACTTCCTTATATTCGTCAATAGCCGCAACGTTTACGTTACCGAGTGCACGGATTTTATTTTTAAGCTCCTGCAGGTGGCGCTTTGCTTCAGCAGGGTCGCCAAGATCAATTTCAAGTGCAAGCGCCTCGCTCTGTGTAAGCTGGTATTCGTCGTAGAGCTTGGAAACGGTATCGTCATGTTCCTTTTCCATAACACCCTTGCGCTCTTCAAGTCTTGCAACCTCGCCGCCGAGCTTTTCACGGTCAGCCGATTTTGCGCGCTCTTCAACACGAAGCTGTGCAGCCCTTGCATCCAGCTCGTTCTTCTTTTCAATCAGCTTGGCAACGTCCTCTTTAGACTCCTTGCCCTTACTGCGAAGAGCCTGTGCCTGCTGTTCAAGAACGGTGATATTATCCTTTATATCGCAGTTTTTCTGCGCAATTTCACCGATTTCACGGTTGAGGTCTTCCATACGGATGCCTTGGTTTACCATACGGTGGCGAAGAAGGGCAACAGCCTCCATCTTTGCCTGAACGTCCTTCTGTGCGGCAAGAATATCGAGCTTTGCACGGTTTTCCGCCTTCTGAAGCTCTGTTTCATCCTCGCCTAACTTTGCACGGGAGGAATTGCTCTTTTCAATTTCAAGGCGGAGAGCTTCGTTGTGCTCTTCAAGCTCCCTTGCCCTTGCCCTTGCATCTTCAACTGTTTTTGCAAGAGCGGCAAGCCTTTCGTCTGCCGTTACCTTTTCGTCTGCAAGCTCGTCAATTGAACGCTGGGTGTCCTCAAGCTTTTCAACAACGAGTGTCAGCTCGCTCTCGCAACGGATAACATCCTCCTGTGCACGGGTGAAGTCCGCCTGCGTACCTGCAAGATCTGCCCTGCAAGCGGAAAGCTCGGAAAGCAGCTCCTTGTTTGCAAGCTGTTTCTGTTCAAGCTCGCCGTTTAATTTGACGCATTCTGCGTTGAGGCGTTCAATTTCGTTAGCACGGCTTAAGATACCCGAATTCTGCGTTCTTGAGCCGCCTGTCATTGAGCCGCCGGGGTTTACAACCTGACCGTCGAGAGTAACGATTTTAAGGCGGTGAGAATACTTCTTGGCTATCATAATAGCGCAGTCCATATCCTCTACAACAACAGTTCTGCCAAGAAGCGAAGAAATAATTTCGTTGTATTTTTTGTCGCAACCTACAAGTTCACTCGCAACAGCAACGTATCCGTAGCAGTCGTCGAGACCCTTTTCATCAAGACCTCTGCCCTTTACAGCAGTAAGCGGAAGGAAGGTAGCACGGCCGGATTTATTGTCCTTCAGGAAGTTGATTGCCTTTTTGGCATCGGTTTCCGTTTGTGTAACTATATTCTGCAAAGCCGCACCAAGGGCGGTTTCAATTGCAACGGAATACTCCTCGTCAACACTGATAAGCTGTGAAAGAACACCGTCAATGCCCCGAAGCGTACCGCGCTTGACCTCACGCATAACAGCCTTTACGGAGCCGGAGTATCCCTCCATGTTTTTTTCAAGGTCATCGAGCATTCTTGCCCTTGAACGCCTGCGGTCAATTTCAAGAGAAAGTGCATCGATTTCCTTTTTCATTTCCTCTGCCTTTTGTGTGCGGGACTCAACCTTGAGCTCGTAGCCCCTTACGGCATTGCCCGTTGAAACAACAAGTGCCTTTGCCTCATTAAGCTTATCTTCGCAAAGCTTTTTCTTTTCGTCGAGCTGCTTTTTGGCATCGTTACGGGAGGCAACAATATCGTCAATTGTTTCAAGGCGGGAAGTGATTTCCTCAATTGAGGAATTTGCGGTTGAAATTTCAACACGGCAATCACCGATTTTAACGGCATACTGTGAAATTTCTTCAGAAAGAGCGGCAATTTTTTCAACGAAAACTCTGCTCTGCTCGCGCAGACCCTCAATCTTCTCTGCCGCTTCGGCAAGCTGAGCTCTCTTCTGCTTTTCCGCATTTTTGAGAAGCTCAACGGTTTTCATAGTTTCAGTAATTTCGTCGTCGAGATTCTGCTTTGACTCAACGGCAATTTCCATATCACGGGTGATACGGGCAATTGCCTCGTTGTTGTGCTCAATTGAGTTGAGTTCAACGGCAATCTGTGCATCAATCTGTGCCGCCTGCTCCTCAATGCTTGAAGCGCCAAGGCGTATATCATCAATCTGCACAGTAATTTCACGGCTGTTTTCCATAGCCGTTTCCATTTCTTCGACTATTGTCTCAAGCTCTGCTTCAACAGCCTCATACTGTGCAACGGCTGTGTCAAGCTTGTCCGTATGAGCCTTTAACTGCTCACGAACCTTATCTATAGTATAGAGCCACAGACCTATCTCAAGTCCCTTGCGCTCTTCGGCAAGGACAAGGAATTTCTGTGCCTTTTCGCTCTGTATTTTAAGAGGACCTACTCTGTCCTCAAGCTCGGTGAGAATGTCACGCAGACGAATCATATTTTCCTCTGCCTGATCCAGCTTGCGGTTTGCATCGTTCCTGCGGTAACGGTAAGCGGAAATGCCTGCCGCCTCCTCGAGCATATCACGGCGCTGGCTGGATTTGGAGGAAACCATATCCGCAACCCTGCCCTGGCTGACCATTGAATAGCCGTCACGGCCAAGACCCGTATCCATAAACATTTCGTTTACGTCCTTGAGTCGGCAGGTTTCACCGTTGAGCAGATACTCACTTTCACCCGAGCGGTAATAGCGGCGCGTAACGGAAACCTCGTCCTTATCGCATTTGAGTGCACGGTCGGTATTATCAAGTCTTAAGGTAACCTCGGCAAAGCCCTGCGCACGTCGCACACCTGTACCGCTGAAGATGACGTCCTCCATCTTCGAGCCACGCAGATTCTTTGTTGACTGTTCACCGAGAACCCAGCGAACAGCATCGGAAATATTACTTTTACCCGAGCCATTTGGACCGACAACAGAGGTTATGCCCTGCCCGAATTCGAGCACGGTTTTGTCGGGGAATGACTTAAAGCCCTGCATTTCAAGTGATTTCAAAAACATTTCGTCACAATCCTTATTTCTTGTGGTTTTATATCGTTGCTGCCTCTGACCTTACAGGAATAGCCCAGCTCGGCCAGACGGAGAATATTTTTCTTTTTCTGTCCCGTCGCCTTGGAGATTTCACACGGTGAAACGGTTATTTCGTAATTGCCCTTCGGCTGATTTTCAAAAGCCGAAAGAATTTTTTTGTAGTAAATTTCGCCCTCACAAAGCTCTCTCAGGGCAGGGTGATAAGCACCCGCAAGGTAGTCACGCTCAACGTCGTTTTGTGCGTGAAGTCCGACACGGATAACGCTGATGCTGTTTTCCTCAAACATCGGCAAAAGCTCGGCAACAAGCTCTATACTTTTCTGTAAATCAGGCGGAGAATATTCGCCTCTCTCGTACTTTTCACCGAGGAGAGTGTTTTTCAGCACTACCGTCGGGTAAATCCTGACAGTATCGGGCTCAAGAGCAATAAACTCTTTTGCGGTGTTTATACTGTCTTTATCGCATGAGCCCCACAGACCCGTCATCATCTGCAAGCCCAGTTCAAAGCCGTATTCTTTTATAAGCTTTGCAGCATTTCTGACATCATCTGCTGTGTGTCCTCTTTTATTGAGAGCAAGTACACCGTTGTCCATACTCTGTGCTCCCAACTCAATTGCACGAACACCGTATTTTTTCAGCAGCACGAGAATTTCATCATCAATAAAATCGGGTCGGGTGGAAATTCTTATTCCGCCGTTCAGAAACCCTTTTTCTATGTACTGCTGAGCCGCTTCAAGAAGCGACACCATATAGCCGCGCTCAATTGCGGTAAAGCTGCCGCCAAAGAATGCGAGCTGAACTTCAGCTTCCTCACAGCCGCCCTTTAAAGCAGTTTCGCAAGCGTCAATAACGTCCTGCGCCGTGGGTTGCTTTGTGTGGCCCGAAATGGCACGCTGGTTACAGAAGCTGCACTGATTCGGGCAGCCGCTGTGCGGAACGAAAACTGCTATATTGACGTGCCTCATTATTCTATTCCCATAAGCTTAAGGGCTTCGCCTGCCGCCGCCTGCTCCGCAAGCTTTTTGCTGTGACCACTGCCCTTACCTATACAGTTGGAGTTGAGGTGAATTTCGACCTCAAATATCTTATCGTGTGCAGGACCGCTCTCACCGACTAGCACGTATTCGAGCCTTTCCTCGGGGTTACGCTGAATAATTTCCTGCAGAACTGTTTTGTAATCCTTAAAAGCTGACTCATTCTTGTGTGCCTGTGCTTCCTTAAGGAAACGGAGCACGAATTTTCTGGCTTCTTCCATACCGCCGTCAAGATAAATTGCGGCAATTACAGCCTCAAAGGCATCGGAAAGAATTGAGGGTCTTTCTCTGCCACCCGAATTGGTTTCGCCCTTACCCAGGCGGATAAATGAGCCCAGGTCAATTTCCTTTGCAAAGCCGAAAAGTGATTTTTCGCAAACGGTTGCCGCGCGTAGCTTTGTCAGCTCACCCTCGGGCACGCTTTTGCGGTCAGAGAAAAAGAATTCCGCCGAAATAAAGCCGAGCACGCTGTCGCCCAGAAACTCCAGACGCTCGTTGAAGGCACCGCCGCACTCATTTGCATAAGATGAATGGGTAAGCGCCGTAAGCAGAAGCTCCTCGTTATTGAATTTATAATTTATTTTCTGCTGAAAGCTCTTCAAATCAGTCTTCATCTTTTTCTTCTCCGACACTTTTCTTTATCTCGCTGATTACGTCTTTTTCGACACAGTTAACCGCCTGACGTATGGCGTTTTTGAACGCTCTTGCGTCTGACGAGCCGTGTGCCTTGATTACGGGCTTTGCAATACCGAGAAGCACCGCACCGCCGTATTCCTTGTAATCCATCTTCTTTTTAAACGCATCCATACCGCTCTTTACGCCGATATAGGAAAGCATTGATAGAATGTTTTTCTTGAAAATTGCCTTAATGCTTCCCGTAAGGGATTTGGCAACACCTTCGTACATTTTGAGTATAACGTTACCTGTAAAGCCGTCGGCAACTATAACGTCTGCCACACCGAAAGCAATATCCCTTACCTCTGCATTACCCATAAAGCTGATATCCTTCTTCTCCTTGAGAAGCGCATAGGTTTCAAGCTGAAGCGGTGTACCCTTGTTTTCCTCAACGCCTATATTCGCAAGACCTACGCTCGGGTTTTCAAAGCCCATAATCCTGTTCATATAAACACTGCCCATTTTTGCAAACTGAACAAGGTGCTCCGGCTTACACTCAACGTTTGCGCCGCAGTCAAGAAGCATAAACGGAGTTTTGTCGGAGGGCATAATGCTCGCAATAGCGGCACGCTTTATACCCTTTATACGCTTGACGATAAAGGTTGCACCCATAACAATTGCGCCCGTACTGCCTGCGGAAACAAAGGCGTCACCCTTACCCTCGGTAAGTGCTTTCATACCGACGGCAAGCGATGTATCGGAATGCTCCTTCATAACCGTTCTCGGGTCATATTCCATTTCAAAGACCTTATCGGCGTGAAGAATTTCGGTATTCTTCATTGAAATTCCGTTTTCCTTTGCACAGGCAAGAATTTTCCCCTTGTCTCCGACAAGCAGAATTTCTACGCCAAGCTCCTCAACAGCAAGTGCGCTGCCCTTTAAAATTTCAAGCGGTGCATTATCGCCGCCGAAAGCATCAACAATAATTTTCATTTTTCTTCCTCTTTATTCTGTTTCCAAATCAGATAATCCGCGTGCGGAAAGTGCCGCATAGCGCTCGCGCTTGTCCCTGATTTTTTCGGGGAGTGGCGGTAAAACACCGAAATTGGCACCCATAGGCTGAAAATCCTTTGACGGTGACGAGCTGATATATTCAGCCAGCGCACCCATCATAGTGGTATTTTTTAGTATTAGCGGTGCTTCGCCTTTTATGTGTCTTGCGGCATTTATGCCTGCAAGAATACCTGACGAAGCTGATTCCATATAGCCTTCGACACCCGTTATCTGACCGGCGAAATACAGCCCCTCTCTGCTTCTGAAGGAGTAGTCCGCACCCAGCAGACGGGGCGAATCAATAAAGGTATTGCGGTGCATAACACCGTATCTTACAAACTCGGCATTTTTTAGAGCGGGTATCATTGAGAAAACACGCTTCTGCTCGCCGAATTTGAGGTTGGTCTGAAAGCCGACAAGGTTTAAAAGAGTGCCGTCTGCATTTTCCTTACGAAGCTGCAAAACAGCCCACGGTCTGTGTCCTGTTTTCGGGTCGCGCAGACCCACGGGGCGAAGCGGACCGTAGCGCATCGTATCGGCACCTCGTGAAGCCATAGCCTCAATCGGCATACAGCCCTCGTAAACGTCATGACGCTCGTCAAAGGCGTGTACACCTGCTCTTTCGGCAGTTGTTATTGCCTCATAAAAAGCCTCGTATTCTTCCTTATTCATAGGGCAGTTTATATAGTCGTCCTCACCGCCCCTGTCGTAACGGGACTGGGTGAAAAGGCAGTCATAATCAAGGCTGTCCGCCGTAATTATGGGTGCAGCGGCATCAAAAAAGCTGAGTCTGCCGCCGCAGAGGGTATCGATATCAGCCGCAAGGCTGTCCGAAACAAGCGGACCTGCCGCAACTACGACAACACCCTCGGGGATTTTTTCCACCTCACCGTGTTTTACTGTGATAAGCGGATTTTCGTCAATAAGCTTTGTTATAATCTCAGAGAATTCATCCCTGTCAACGGCAAGCGCACCGCCGGCAGCAACGGCACATTTTTCAGCCGCAAGCATACACACCGAGCCGAAGCGGCGCATTTCTTCCTTGAGCATACCCGCCGCAGAATCCAGGCGTATGGCCTTAAGTGAATTGGAGCAGACAAGCTCGGCATAGCCCTGCATTTTATGGGCAGGAGAAAATTTCAGCGGCTTCATTTCCCAGAGCTCTGTTTCAATTCCCGCTTTGGCGAGCTGCCAAGCAGCCTCTACACCTGCAAGACCTGCACCGATAACCGTTGCCTTATTCATCCTCTTTGCCTTTCTTTCTGCTTGCCTTCTTTTCAAAACCGCAGCCCTCGCCAAGGCAGACTATCTTGCCGCCTCTCTGCTTGAAAAGGCTCTTGCCGCAATTCGGGCAGCTTTCCTTTGTAGGCTTATCCCAGGTTGCGAAATCGCACTTGGGCCAGCCCTCACAGCCGTAGAAGACATAGCCCTTCTTGCTGCGCTTTTCAACAAGCTTCTCTCCGCACTTGGGGCAGTTTGCGCCCGTTTCCTGAATAAGCGGCTTTGCGTTTTTGCAGGAGGGATAATTCGGGCAGGCAAGGAATTTGCCGTAGCGGCCCGTTTTGATAACCATCATTGCACCGCACTTGTCGCAGGGAATGTCGGTCTTATCCTCTTCAAGCTCAATCTTGACGCCCTGCATATCCGCCTTTGCCTTGTCGAGAGTTTTCTCGAAATCGCCGTAGAAATCACGCAGAACGTCGATATAGTTTTCCTTACCCTCTTCAACCTCGTCAAGTGAGGTTTCCATCTGGGCGGTGAATTTGACATTTACAATCTTGGGGAAGCGCTCGCCGAGCAGGTTTGTAGTTGCAAATCCGAGCTCAGTCGGGACAAGCTGCTTTGCACTGCGCTTTACGTATTCACGCTTGATAACCGTTGTGATAATTGTTGCATAGGTACTCGGACGGCCTACGCCGTTTTCCTCGAGTGCCTTGATAAGGGAAGCTTCGGTATATCTTGCAGGGGGCTGAGTGAAATGCTTTGCGGGTACAAGCTCCTTGAGCTTGAGCACCTCA
>JAZOMP010000002.1:0-6726 GCA_045654045.1 Acutalibacteraceae bacterium | reverse complement strand
CAAACTATAATGCTTGCCGCCATTGCTGCACAGGCAAAGGTCGGACCCTGTGCGGCGAGCGAAGCAACAGCTTCGTGAGTGCCGCCGAACATTGTAATAACCTTGGCAACTGCGGGAATAAGCGCAACCAGGAATCCGGTGTGAATACCGCACCATGCGCCCCGTCGGTTGAGTTTTTTATAATAAAGAGCAAGCACGTAGGGAGCAAGGAAGGAGCCGGAGATAATACCCCACGAGTAGCTCATCATATCAAGAATGGGTGTGTCTGTGTTCGCGACTATGTAGGAAAGAACAACGAAAACCGCACAGAAAATCTTTGTAAGCTTTGCTGTCCTTTTGTCTGTCATTGAGGGGACGTGAGCCTTTATAAGGTCGATCGAAACCGTTGAGCAGGCCGTAAGTGTAACCGAGCACAGCGTTGAAACGGAAGCGGAAATGAGAAGCACCATAACTACACCGAGCAGAATTACGGGCAGGTCAGCCGCCCTGAGCATCTGCGGTACAATGTAGTCCTGTGCAGGCATATCGGTACCGACTGTGAAGAAGCGGTGGCAGAGTGAGCCGATAAAGTAGCCGCCGCCTGCAACAAGCAGAGCAAAGAAGGTGGAAATCGTGATACCTCTTTTCGCCTGAGCATCGTCCTTGATACCGAAGTATTTCTGTACCATCTGCGGCAGACCCCAGGTGCCGAAGCTTGTCATAAGCACGGTTGCCCACAGCGAAACCCAGTCCATAGCCTTGAGCGGAGCAAAGCCCCAATCGCTCTTTGCGTATTCTGTAAGACCTGCAAGACCGCCGACCCTGTCGCAACGGATTACGAAAACGATAAGCAGGGTAATGCCTATCATCATAACAATTCCCTGCACAAAGTCTGCCCTTGCCTGAACAAGATAACCGCCAAGCACAAGCAGAAGCAGCGCAACAACGGCAATTACTATCATACATATATTTACATCAACGTCCAGCAGTACCTCTGCAACGCTTGCAAGACCCTTGTAAACGGATGCTGAATAGGGGACAAGGAAAACGAATATTACAACGGAAGCAAAGGTTTTCATAGCCTTTGACCCGTAACGCTTTTCAAGGAAGTCAGGCATGGTCTTGAGCTTGAGTCGGGCGGCAGTATCTCTCGTGCGGCGTGCAAGCACCCTCCACGCAAGCCAAGAGCCGAAAATACAGTTGCCTATACCTGCAAGAATACCCCACAGACCGTATTTCAGACCTGTGCCGCCTGCGTAGCCGACAAACATAACGGCGCTGAAATATGCCGTACCGTAAGAAAGGGCGGAAAGCCATGCGCCTGCGTTTCTGCCTCCTACCGTAAGGTCGGCAACGCTCTTGGACTTTCTGCCTTCAACAATACCTATGCCGAACATAGCGGCAAGGTAAATACCGAGTGTTAACCATAGTGCTGTCTTTTCCATTGTGAATACTCCAATCGGGGAATGCTCGTTTTAACACTTTTAAGTGCTAAAACAAAAGGCCAAAAAATTAAGTTAACGCTTTACTGCTTTAAAGCGACAGCGCAACTATGGTATCATTTTACGACATAATTTCGCTTTCGTCAATAGTTATTTGAAATATTTTTTCATATAGCTTTGCAGAAGGGTATACTTTTATAGTTAATAATTTTATATTATTTTCTTTATTATGTCAAAGTGCAAAATATAATATTAAGAAATATATTATTGAAAAAATTTAGTTAATATGCTAACATATAACTATTAAACTGCGGATTGCGCCGTTTATGGCGGCTTTTTCTGCAATGAACGGAGAAATATAAATGACACTTAAGGAAAAATATCAGGACTGGTACGCTAAACACGGTGCACAGCTTCAGGCAATTTCACCCAAGTACGACGTTGTGTTTGATGTCGCAAAGGACGAGCCCATCGTTTTTGAGGACAGCGCAAACGTCAGGCTGTCAGCCGCAATTATTGCGGACACCCACCTGCCAAACCGTGAGGCGGCAGAAAAAAACCTTGCAAACACATTTGAGGATATAGCCAATTCCAAGGAAACGGTTGACGCCTTTATGATTGCAGGTGATATTGCCGATTACGGCTTTAAAAGCGAGTACGAAAGGTTTTTCCGTCCGCTTGACAAGCAGAATTGTGTAAAGAACCTTCTTGTTACCATGGGTAACCATGACGCAAGATTTTTCTTTAAGAAAAATTCTGCAATCGTTATGAAGAAGGTAGAGGAATACCTCAATATAAAAACAAACGGCAGAACCTACTATTCCTACGATATAAACGGCTATACGTTTATTGTTATATGTACCGAGCAGAGAGTGCTTGAAAAGGCTTACATATCAAAGGAGCAGCAGGATTTCCTTGACAGAGAGCTGGCAAGAGGCACGAAGGACGGCAAGCCTGCTTTCGTAATGTGTCACCAGCCTTTTGCAAATATGCACGGTCTGCCCGAAGTTTGGGAAACAGGCGATATGGGCGAGCAGAACGATGAAGTGCGTGCCGTAATGGAAAAATATAAAAACGTTTTCTTTATCAACGGCCACCTTCACGGCGGTATTTACAAGAACGTTGTTGATACCGTAAATGAAGCCAACGGTGTTCACTCAATCAGCATACCCGGCTACAGAAAGCCCAACAATTTCGGTATTACGGACTGCGGTGTGGGCTACCTTATGGAGATTTACGATGACAGAGTTGTCTTCCGTGCGCGCCGCTTCCTTACGGGTAAGAATATGCAAGGTGAATATACCAGACTTGAATATAAGTTGATATAAAAGGAGAAATTAAAATGCTTAAGGTCGGTCTTGTCGGCGTCGGCGGTATCAGCGGCGCACACATCCCTGCTTGGGATAAAATGGAGGATGTCGAGCTTGTTGCTCTTTGTGATATCCGCCCCGAAAGAATGGAAAAATACGAGGGCAAGCGTTGCTATACGGATTTTGACGAAATGCTTGCCAACGAAACACTTGATATTCTTGATATCTGCCTGCCTACATATCTTCACGCAGATTTTGCAGTAAAGGCTATGGAAAAGGGAATAAATGTCCTCACCGAAAAGCCGATTTCACTTAAGGAAGAGGATATTGACAGGGTTTATTCAACCGCAAAGAAGAACAACGTCAAGTTTATGGTTGCACAGGTGCTCCGCTTCTGGCCGGAGTATGAAGTGCTCAAGGAAATCTATGATACAAAGAAGTACGGCAAGCTCCTTTCGGGCACAATGACCCGTCTTGGTCACAAGCCCCGTTGGAGCTGGGATAACTGGATGATGGATGAGCAGCGCAGCGGTCTTGTACCCTTTGACCTCCACATTCACGACCTCGACTTTATGGTTTACGCCTTTGGTATGCCCAAGGTTGCACATCAGTACCGCTCAAAGCGTCCCGAGCAGGATTATATCAGCGTAACCTACGATTTCGGCGATTTTGAAATCAACAGCGAGGCATCGTGGTACGATAACTGCTACCCCTTTACGGCACAGTTCCGTTTCCAGTTTGAGCAGGCACTTGTCGCAAACGAAAAAGGCAGAATGGTCATCTACGAAAGGGAAGAGGAAATCGACCTCACCAAGGAAACCAAGGGCGATACCGGCTCAATCAACCTGCCCAAGAGCGATGCTTACGCAAACGAAATCAGATATTTTGCGGACTGCGTTATCAACGACACTCCCGTTGAAAAGGTACAGCCCGAGGAGCTTCGCTGCGTAATGAACATTCTTAATAATTTATAATTCTCAAAACCAAGGCATCTCCGAATTCTTTCAGAGGTGCCGTTTTTACAAGGAGATGTTTTTGTGAAGAAAATTATTTCTCTTTTGCTTTGTGTTATAATTATATTCTGCGCGGCTTTGCCCTGCTTTGCGCTTGAAGAAACACAACAGCCCGTAATAATTGACACCGTTTACCCGACGGATGATATTGTTATTGCAGATATAATCGCAACCAACGCACCGTACAATGCCGATAACACAGGTGTTGCGGATTCAACCGCCGCAATTCAGAAAGCGATTGATGACTGCGCCTCAAACGGCGGCGGTACTGTGTGGCTGCCCGAAGGCAGATACAGACTCACAGGCGAAATTTATATCCGCCAGTTTGTAACCCTGCGCGGTGAATACTGCGACCCCGATGTGAGCAACGAATACGGTACGGTTATTACTGCGGACGTTGAAAGCAGCGACGCTATGACACCGGGTCTTATACGAATCGGTGCAAGTGCAGGCGCAGTAGGTCTTACCGTATGGTATCCCGACCAGACCATCGAAAACGTAAAGCCTTACCCGTATACGTTTTTTGTTGAGGGCAACGGCGACTATATGCTCCATACGCTCAAAAACTGTACGCTGATAAATTCTTACAGAGGTATCGGTGCAAGCTCGGAATGTGAAAACAATATTTACCAGTGCCACGAAATGTTTACGATTGAAAACGTAAAAGGTACCTGCCTGTATGAGGGATTAAATTCCCACAATTCAGCCGACGTTGACACAGTTAAAACACTTTATTTTCTCAATAAATACTGGGTTGATGCAGGCGAGGAGTACAATGCACCCGATGAAGCCGTGCTCAACGAATACACCCGCACAAACACAATTGCTCTTGTTTTCGGCGACCTTGAATGGCCGCAGTTTGCCGACGTTAAGATTTCCCACGTCAAAGGCGGTATGCTTTTCAAAAAGGGTATACGCTACTGCTTCAGCGGTGCTTTCAACGACCTTTATATAACCGATGCCGACTACGGAATGTATATCCTCGGTGACGTAATTCAGCGCCGCGGTGAATCATGGGGTATTGGTATTACAAACGGTGTTATTCAGGGCAGTGAGTACGCTGTATATTCCGAGGATAATGACGTTATGGTTCTCACCAACGTTGTCCTCGACGGAAAGGTTAAAAACAAAAGCCTTCGCAGCTACAGCGTTGACACAAGCAGTTACTCCCCCGATTATAAAAAGACTTACGCAAAGCCCGAAGCAAATTTGTATGTTGTTTCAGCTGATAAATCGGGCAAAACCGATGCTTCCTCTGCCGTTCAGGCAAAGCTCAACGAAGCCGCAACAACGGGCGGTGTGGTTTATCTGCCGGGCGGTCTTTACCGCTTCGATAATCCCGTCACTGTGCCTGCAGGCGTTGAGTTCAGGGGTTCGTCCAGCGTGCCCACACGCTGTATCGGCGGCAACAGCAGCGGTACGCTGATTATTTCCTACTACGGCTACGATAAATCCGCTTCACCGCTTATTACCTTGAATGAAGGTTCGGGTCTCAACGGAATAAGGGTGGACTATCTGCTCAATAATCCCGTTGATGAAAGCGGAAATTACCGCGAAACCTCACCCGTTGTTTACAGTAATGCCGATAATATCTATATCACAAACTGCTATTTTACGCTTGCCTCCTGCGGTGTGAAATTAGAAAACGCTGACAATGCGTTTATAAAAAAGGTTGTCGGCTGCTGCTACGAATCAATGTATGATTTAAGCGGCTGCGAAAATACGTTTATCGAGGGCTGTCTGCAGAATGCCAACACTCTGCCAAGAAACGGCTATGCAAATTTCGACGTGCCCGAAATGCAGAACAGAATTCAGGAAGCAGACCTTTTCAAGTTTGTTTTCATTCCGATTACGAGAATCAGAACTGATTATATAAAACTCGATTCCTGCACGGATGTTACAGTATTCAACACCTTTATCTACGGCGGCAAAACCTTCCTCAACTCAACCGACAGCACGGTTAATTTAATCAACGTCGGTCATGACGGCTCGTCAAAGACTGAGTACGCCTTTATTATGTCGGGCGGTGAGGTAACGCTTGTAAATTCAATGCGTTCAACGGAGGACGGCAGGCTCGGCTACCGCTTCTATACGGCGAAAAACGGTTGTAAATTCCGTTCATATAATAACCTGTCTGTTGATATGCTTTACCGCGAACAGCCCGTGCTGGCTAATATTGAGTTCAATGAACTCGACAAGAGCGAAATAAGATATTGGCTTCTTCAGCCGCTTTATAAGTTTATCGCCTTCTTCGGAAATATTTATATGGATATAGAACAGGGATGAATGCAGTAAAGGTCGATATTATGAACAAGAAACTAAAGATTATATGCGCTTGCGTACCATTGCTGTTGGTTGTGGGATTTGTTGTTTGCTTTATCATATTCAGCAGTATTTTTGTCTCACCTCAGGAAGAAGTGATTAATTCTATTGGTGAATACGAATGTGACTGTTATTATTCAAACAATATAGTTCAGGACCATACTGATTTTGCAGTTTACAGTTTTAAAAATCCGGATATTGAAAATGCTGAAAGTTTTCAAAAGGTGACCGATACAACTGAAATAGATGCTTATCTGGATGATTTTGAAAAATGGGTCAGATTACAGGAATCAAGCGAAGTAAACAAGCATTACGACTTTGATAGAAGCATAATTGATAATGAAGATTACTTTTATATCGCAGATAAATCTTTTGAAGATAATTACTACAAGCAATTTGTAAGCTATGATTTGTACATTTTTGACAGTCAGACCGAAAAGCTGTATTTCTTTCACAACAACATATAGATAACAATTAAGAAAAGGCTTGTGAGTGTTTAAACTCACAAGCCTTTAAACTTTTATGTTGCTGATTAACCAACAAACTTGATGGTAAGAATCTTCTTGCCTGTAATTTCGAACTGAGCAAAGCCGTCTGCATCAACGGTGAGCGGTGCTTCGTCAAGCTCTTCAAGTGTGACGAGCTTGATTTCCTTCCACT
>JAZOMP010000001.1:0-14465 GCA_045654045.1 Acutalibacteraceae bacterium | reverse complement strand
TATTTTTCAACATTGTAAACGGGAACGATTACACTGATTACCGGCATAACCCAAATTACCGCCTTTTCAATATTTTATTAACAATTATGAAGTGCAACAGCATAGTTTTAGGGAATAAAAGCTGGGCGTAATATTGTAAACGGCTCTGAATTTCCTCAGAACCATTTTTGCAATATATAGAGAGCATCTTAAAAATACATTTGGTTTTTTCAAAAGCAAATCTGAAAATAAATTTATTTTTGGATTGCTGCGCTTTCTTTCTTAAATTATAAACAGAAGAGACATAGCACATATTTAACCTGGCGACCATACCGTCATATCCGAGAGTTTTGAAAAAAGCAATTTGCTCGTCCCATGCCCAAAGCAAATCGAAATGTCGCAAGCAAAGGTCTGATCTTGTGATACTGTTTTGGCTATTCCTGTAAAAATACAGTTTATGCGGTATAACGGTCATTCGCTTCGAAAAATGCAATACTTTAGATATTACAGGGCTATCCTCGTGATATCTGCCGACTTCAAAAGGAAATTGGAGCAATAGATTTTTGTTAATTATTCTGTTACAAGCAGAATGATAGCGTGAGTCTTCAAAAAACTCAATCAAAAGCTCTTCATTAACTTCTCTGAGGGTATAATCTTCAGAAAGCTCCGAGTAAAAAGAATCCGGAATATTTCCATCTTCAAAATATGCTAATACAGCTGTCGAAATATCGACTTTTTCTCTTTTCAAAGCAGAAAAAAGAAGTTCTATCGCCTGCGGATGGATGATATCGTCACTGTCGACAAAACTTATCCATTCCGCGCTTGAAAGCGCAACGCCTGCGTTTCTTGCCGCGGATAGTCCTTGATTTGACTGATGAATAACCTTGATTCGGCTGTCTTTCGCCGCATATCCATCACAGATTTTTCCGCAGTTGTCGGGGCTACCGTCGTCTACAAGAATGATTTCGATATTCTTATACGTCTGGTTAATTATCGAATCAACACATTCGTGAATGTATTTTTCAACATTGTAAACGGGTACAATTATTGAAATCAGCTCCATATAAAATCATTTCCTTAAAATGCTTTTGATTTTTTTATAGTTCTTCTCGCCGAATAAAGAAAGCAACATGCGATTAGGCAGATGTATAAGTTTGTCGAAAGATTCCGCACGCTTTTCCGCAAGGAGCTTTTTCCTGATAGTAGGATATTGGCTTTCATGCCAGCTTGCGCTGAACCAGTGAATAGCGTGAGTATTTTGGGTTTTATTAAATGACAAATCAACGCAACTGCACGGACAAAAATAGTCATTTGAATAAATAGTTAATCCGTTTTTTAAGTGTTGGGTTTCATTATTCAGTTTTACGCCGTATTCTTCAATAAAAATATTTGTTACAAACGCTGTGTTGGGTTGGAGATCATATTCGTTTTCACCTAATTTGAATGCTTTGTTGGAATATGATTCTAAGATAGTTTCGGTGGTAGGATGATTTTTTTCACAACCAAAAACAGCGGTAAAAGGATAGTCTTTCGATTCAAAGCCGGTAAATGCGGAATGAGATAAAAACTTATCCAGTTTTTTAGTTATTTCCACATCGGTATCAAGATAAATGCCGCCGTATGTATTAAGCGCCCATATTCTTACGTAATCAGATACAAAAGCCCACTTTTTTGCTTCATAAGCCTCTCTGACATAATCGCAACAGTTCAAGTCAAAATTCGACTCATTCCATTCGATTATTTCATAATCGGGACAATACTTTTTCCAGCTTTTTATGCATTTTTCAATTAACTTTGACTTGGGATTTCCGCCAAACCAGCAGTAGTGTATTTTTTTAGGAATCACATTATCACTCCAATGCGTATTTTCAATTTAGATAAAATTTTTTCAGCAGCTCTGAATCAGTAGAAAGCATTATTTTATGTTTTGAAGAAACAGTGGCTTCATATACCCTTATCCCTTTGACAAGATATCTTTTATAAACATAGTAATTTTAATTGCTTTTTCAAATTTTAAAATCGGATATAAATATCTAAAAAGGTGGGCATATATATCCTTACCCGGAGGATAATTAAGTCTTCCGTTACCAGCGATACACTCGTCAACAGAACGCTCTTCATAAACAAGAGTATTTTTTATTTTATCAAAAAAGCACTGTCCTTTTGGGGTGTTAATTAATACTGCGGAAGGGTGCTCACCCTGCTTTTTGATTGTTTGCAGAGAACCTAACCCCCAAAAATCTCCAATCGTTATATCCGAAACACGTTTTGGTTGGGCATATTGGCAAAAGTAACATGAATCCATGCTGATTGTGTTTTGATAAAAGGCGTTGAAATATTTATCATCGCAACGATTTTTTTGATATATTATATTATTGTTACTCCACACGGTAAGACTTTGGTCGAATTCTCCTCGAAATCGCACTTTTGAAACAGCTTTTCCCTTAGAAATACGGTTTAAGTGTTCTTTTAAATATTCATTTGGAGGAGTACCGTGACAAACCAAATCGATCGTTATCAAAGATTGATATTCTTTCCTCAAAAATTTTTTCAATCCGGAAACTTGACAAGGAGTGCCGATAAAAAGAACCATTTTGCCTAGAAGCAGTTCACTTTTTATTTCTTCAAAAGTATTATACGCTGTGCTTTGTGAGTATTTGGAGCTTTGCGAACGCAACAAATCGTGTTCATCTTTTATTGAAAAATGCAACAAGTCAAGATTTTTATCATAATCGCAACCGTACGCAACTCCGTTTTCACTGATAACATACCGCATAAAAGCTACACCAATACCGCCCGAAGCAGAAAAAATCAAATCGTCAGGATTATTGCTCCAAGCCACATAACACCTTTGTGGATAAACAAACTCCGGTGGATTATTTTGGGGACAGCTTGATTCACAGATATTACAATTTACGCATAATCTTTTGTTGATTTTAGGCACAAGTTCGCCTTGGGAGTTTTTAATGATTTTAATCGCCTTTGCGGGACACGATAATGCACAGGCACCGCAACCGGCACAACGGCTCTGGGTGATTTGGTTTTTTATAACAAACATCCTTTTAAGTAATTTTTAGAAATGGCTCGTTGTTCATCTAAAATTTTATTTATTCCAGAATACTCCAACGAAACTATATCTTCGGGAGAAAATAATTTTTCTCCTACAATAATATTGTTAATATTCAATAGCTTAAACAAAGAATATATTCGAATATTTTGACAATTGGCATCATCATCATCAAACCTTTTCAAATACAAAAAATTCTTTTCAAAAATCAGTGAAAAAATAGACGCATGATAGGAATCGGTAAGAACAAAATCAGCATTCGATATTATATCCACGAATTCTTGGGGGCCGACACCCTTTTTTAGGCTAAATTTACATTCCGAGTATTGTTTTGAGCTTGGAATTACAACTAATTTAAGCTTTAGATATTTGCATATTTCTTTTGCATAGTCCAAATACCAAGACTTATTCTCCAAGAAGTAGCAAACAAGATATTTATGCCGGATAGGATATCTTTTGCTGTGTGATATCCAAAAATTCTTGTCATGCAACAAGGTTGGATCAAGAACCCATTCTACCGTTCTGTTCAGAAGGTTTGATAACTGTGATGAAGATTGATTTTCTCTTACCGATATTTTGTAAAAATCATTTGTCCACTTTTTAATAAGATATAATTTTTCGTTATCAATGATTGTAGTTCCTAAGCTAGTAGCATATGAAACTTTTTTCTTTTCGACAAAATCAAGAAAATAATATCCATCAAAATTACGATCAAACGTTGACCATATTTGATCACTTCCACAAATAAATACGTCAAAATCTTTATTTAAGGCGGGCATATCCTTGCGGGCTTTTCCATAAAGAATTTTCAGTTGCGAATGCTTAAATCTTTCAAATAATTCTTGAGATTGATAATATGATTTTTGCTTTTTATAAGTCTTAGCTTGTTGTATGCGATCATTGAATACGGCTAAACAAGTCGTAAAAAACTTTTTAGGGTCAGGCAGATATTTCTTTAGCAACGCTTTGATTCGTTGCATGTTCATAAGCGATGTGTTTTCACCATCGTTTGCAGATGAAGATGATACTGGCTTACCTTGTAAAACCATTTCATCCGATATTATTATGTTTTCGATACCAAGACTTAAAATATATTGCTGTAAAGCAAATGCCTGTAACTCAGTACCGTAATTGTTGTATGTGATCCATGTAATTGTAGCAGTTTTCATATATTACTCCGATATTTCAAATGGCGGAAATGCAATATGACCCCAGGAACTTTGATTCCAAACCATATTTGAGTTTAGTTCAGGCTTATCATTAAGCGTAAAGCTGAAAAACTTATTAATAACGCAAATATACTGATGATTTCCAAATTCGTTTATTTCAAACGCAGAAAACCTGAAAGAGTATTTACCGCTCGCTAAATATCTCGTGTCAAATTCAATAGAAAATTCACCCGCTTGATTGTTAGAAATCGAAAATGAATTTTTGGAAATTGCCATTCCTAAAACATTAAAATTTTCGTCTAATAAAACAAGTCTAGCTCTGACATTTTCTTTATCTGTAAGACTATGATATTTGATCTTGAACTTTAAAATATCGTGGCAGTATAAGTTTGATATGTTATTTTCAATAGTCACTTCTTCAACAAATAGTTTTTGATCACACCATTTTTCATGATCTTTTTGCGAGAAAATTTTGCTTTGCTCATCTTGATTCTCATTACCTAAATAAAGGTTAATCGCCTCTTCAACGTCACCTTCGAAGATTACTCTGCCTTTATCGAGGACTATGCAGCGCTCGCAGAGCTGGCGGATAGTGTTCATATTATGGCTGACGTAGAGGACGGTTCTGCCCTGCTGAGTTGCGGCTTCCTTCATTTTGGTGAGACACTTTTTCTGGAAAGCCATATCGCCGACGGCGAGGACTTCGTCCATAATCATAATTTCGCTGTCGAGGTGTGCGGCAACGGAGAAGGCTAACTTTACATACATACCGCTTGAGTAACGCTTTACGGGTGTATCAATGAAATCACGCACCTCGGAAAACTCGATTATATCT
Source organism: Acutalibacteraceae bacterium (assembly GCA_045654045.1). Taxonomy (GTDB): domain Bacteria; phylum Bacillota; class Clostridia; order Oscillospirales; family Acutalibacteraceae; genus UBA8612. The sequence continues at coordinate 9,415 of JAZOMP010000001.1, read as the reverse complement.
TCCATTTTAGCGTCGATTTCCGCCTTGGTCATGCCGAGGATTGCGCCGTTCATATAAACGTTTTCTCTGCCCGTCATTTCAGGGCTGAAGCCTGTACCGACCTCGGGCATAGAGGCAATTCTGCCGTAGATGTCTATTTCGCCCTCTGTGGGCGCGGTAACACGGGAAAGGAGCTTGAGCAGAGTACTTTTGCCTGCGCCGTTTGTGCCGATAATGCCGACAGCCTCTCCCTTATAAATTGTAAGGTCAACGCCGTTGAGTGCCATGAAGCTCTGACCGACAAGGCGCTGCTCCTGACCGATTTTGGAGTTGGGATCATCTTTTCCTCTGACTCTTGCCCACCAGCTTTGCAGGTCTGCCTGAAGTGTACCGCCGCCAATCTGGCCGAGGCGGTATTTCTTTTTGACACCCGTCATTTTTATTGCTATTTCACGGTTTGTGTTTTCCATTTTTCGTTACCTCTGAATCAGACGGTATCCATAAAGGTTTTTTCAACCTTATTGAACACCATAATACCAAGCACCGCTACGGCTATTGTGAACACCCACGAGAAAATAAGGCTCGGGATTGAGATTACACCCTCGCCCAACAGAGCGTAACGGAAAAGCTCGATGGGGGCTGTTGCAGGGTTTATCATAAGAATTGTTCTGAAAAGCTCGTTATCAATCTGTGATATCGGGTAAACGATAGGGGTTGCGTACATCCACAGCTGGACACCGAAGCTGACAAGAATAGAAAGGTCACGGTATTTTGTGGTAAGACTCGAAATAATAATACCGCAGCCAAGGCCCATAATTCCGAGATTGAGAAGGACAAACGGAACAGCCAGCCACGCAAGCCAGTTGGGGTGAACTGCGCCCGTTGCAACGTAGTAAATAAGAAACGCAAGCACAAGTGTCATCTGAATTCCGAACTGAACAACGGAAGACAGCACGTTTGAAATCGGCGTTGTAAGACGTGGAAAATACACCTTGCCGAAAACATTGGAGTTTGCAACAAAGGCGTTTGCGTTTGTTGTAAGACAAGTAGAAAAGAATGTCCATATTGCGTTACCGCCGAGGTAGAAAAGAATCTGCGGTACGCCGTCTGTATCAATGCCCGCAATGCCGCCGAAAACGAAAGTGTAAATAAGGCTGGTCATTATGGGATTGAGAAAAAGCCACGCAGGACCAAGCACGGTCTGCTTATATTTGAGCACAAAGGAACGCTTTGTAAAAAGCACGATAAGGTCCTTGTACTGCCACACCTCTTTGAGCTTCAGGTCGAACCACTTGTGCTGAGAGGTTATGTGTGTATGGTATTGCTGTGCTTCGTTGGACATAATGCACCTCATTATATATTATAATCTAAATAATTATATACCTTAAAAGAAATTTTGTCAACAGAACGAAAGCGGTAAATTACAGTTTGTTAAACATAAAAGCAGACACCGCACATTGAGGTGAGGTGTCTGCATAGAAAATCAATTTTTCTTTGTTTTGTCGTTTACAAAGCGCTTGATTTTATTTGAAGTGGTTTTCTCAAATTCTTCGTCACGGATTTTTACGCTTGTAATCTGCTTATAAATAGGCAGCTCCTGACAGGCAGCTTTTATGCTCTTAAGCACTTCGGCAGGGGTTTTGCTTTCGCTGAGGAACACCTCTGCAACGAGACCCTTTGCGTTACCGCTTGCTTCGTTACGTTCGCCGAAAACGACAACCTCCGTTACGTAATCTATACCCTGTATATAGCCTTCAATTTCCTCGGGGTAGATGTTTTTGCCGTTGTCGAGAATGATTACGTTCTTCTTTCTGCCGCAGATTACAAGCTGTTCCTTGCTGTTAATGTAGCCGTAATCGCCCGTATAGAACCAACCGTCCTTAATAACTTCGGCAGTAAGGTCGGGGCGGTTATAGTAACCGAGCATAACTGTGTCGCCCTTGATACAGATTTCGCCTATGCCATCCTCGTCGGGGTCATCGATACGCCAGTCGATACAGCGCAGCTTGATACCTGCGGTGTGGTAATCGTTGGCAGCATCGTGGTTAGCGCATACAAGCGGTGAGCACTCGGTAATGCCGTAGCCGTTGATAAGGCTGATACCGATATTGTCGAAGAATTCGCCTACCTCGGGTCTGATTGCGGCGCCACCGCAGACAATTTTTCTGAGCTTGCCGCCAAAATTCTTGTGAATCATTCCGAAGAACGTTCTGCGCTTGTCAATGCCTATTTTGCGGAGCATATTGCTCATTTTGATGAGCTTGCTGAACATTGCCGCCTTGCCCTGCTTTTCGATTTCTCTGGTGATTCTTGTTACAAAAAGCTCGGCAATTGCGGGAACGATATAGATGTATTCGGGCTGATAGGTCTGAAGGTTTTTCAGCACAGCCTTAAGGCTTTCGTTTATGCAGAGCGTTGAGTGGTGGTGGAAGGAAACAAGCAGGTCAGCAACGCTTTCATAGGTGTGGCTGTAAGGAAGCACGGACAGACCGACATCGAAGACGGTTGAAACCTGAAGACCGTAGCAGACACAGGACATAAGATTCTTTTCGGAAAGCATAACGCCCTTTGACATACCCGTTGTGCCTGAGGTATAAACGAGCATTTTCATTGCGTTGGGATCGCTCTTGCAGGCAAGGTATTCTGCCTTGTCGAGTGTTGCACCCTCGTCGAGCACCTTTTCAAAGGAAACAAAGTTGCCCTCGTTTTCCGTGCGGTCAAAGCCGATAAACAGCTTTATTCCGCCAAGGGAATCCAGGTTTTCCTTAAGCATTTTTTCATAGCGCTTGTCATAGAAAAGGACAGTTGCCTTACTGTCATTGAGAAGGTGGATAAGGTCCTTTTCGGGCAGCTCTTTGTCAAGTGGGATATACACGCCGCTGCTTCTGAGTGCGGTGAAATAAGCCGTAATCCAGTTAACGGAGTTTGCGCCCAGACAGGCAATGTGACCCGCCTTTTCCCCGTTAGCCGTAAGGTATGCACCAAGGGCATAAACACGGTTGACAAAAGCCTGATAAGTCATACTGCGGATTTCATCCTTGACCTTATACTTGTAAACAATTTTTTCGGGACATTCCTTGAGTGCAAGTGCTATCATTTCCTCCATATTGGAAACCATAGGCACGTCATAGTAGTTGTATTTTACAACGGACATTTTTCATAACTTCCTTTCAGTTTGAACAGCGGTTAACCGGTTACCGCCGATGTTTTTTATATTATCCTTTACGGTTAAAATTGTCACGCTACTGTTGCCTTTTTGTTTTCTACTGTGCAATTTCCGCTCAGTAGAGTTTGTTTTTTCACTTCTACCCGCAGTAGAGTTGTTGATATATCAACAAAAAAGCGCTTGATTTTTTAAAAGCATTGGTGTATAATACGAAAAAATGATTTTCAGGTTTTTTCATCGGAGGTGAACGGTTTGACCGAGGAACAGCTCAAACAAAACATTGCAAAAAACATTTCTGAGCTTCGCAAGGCATCGGGTCTGACCCAGGCACAGCTTGCAGAAAGCCTTAACTATTCGGACAAATCTGTTTCCAAGTGGGAGCGTGGCGACGGCGTGCCGGACGTTTTGGTAATGCAGAAAATGGCAGAACTTTTCGGGGTTACACTCAACGATTTTATCGGCGAAAATACGCCTGAACTTCCGCGCAGAAAACCATACCTTACCAACAGAATTATAATACCGATACTCAGCGTTGGTCTGTCGTTTCTTGTTGCCTCGGTAATCTTTTTTGTCCTGCGCCTTTTCAATATCTGGGACGAAAAATCGTGGCTTCTTTTTGCCTACGCCGTTCCCGTTTCGTTTATTGCGCTTACCGTTTTTACGGAACTTTGGTGGAACCTTCTGCTGCGCTTTCTTGCCACAAGCGGCATAGGCTGGTCAATAGCAATCTGCCTCAAGCTCACCTTCTGGCACGTAACAGACCTGAACTACCTTTTCATTCCCGTTGCAATCCTGCAGGTGCTTGCAATTTTCTGGTTCGTAATGCGCTACCGCAAGAAAAAACGAAAAGAGGAGCAGAGCCGGGTCGGCGAATAATTTCAACTCCGTACAGAGTTTCTGTGCGGAGTTTTTTATTTTTGACGGCAGCTGACGTCGACTATTGTAAATAATTACAAAAATTAATGTGGCTGTAAGCAAATGTTTAACTCAAATTATTCTTGACTGGCGGAAATTCAAGTGTTATTATATTATGCGTATATTTATAATACTCTAATATATAGGAGATAGTATTATGTTTGACAAAGTTGACGCTCAGTATAATTTTACTGCCTGCGAAAAAGAAGTACGCGAGTTCTGGAAAGAGAACAGCGTATTTGAAAAAAGCGTAAAGAAGAACGAGGGTAAGCCCGAGTTCACATTTTACGACGGACCGCCCACGGCAAACGGTGTGCCTCACGTCGGTCACATTCTCACCCGTTCAATAAAAGACCTTATCCCCCGTTACCGCACGATGAAGGGTTACCACGTCGAGCGTAAGGCCGGTTGGGATACCCACGGTCTTCCCGTTGAGCTTGAGGTTGAAAAAGAGCTCGGCTTCAGCGGTAAGGCTGATATCGAAAAATACGGTATCGTTCCCTTTATCGACAAGTGCCGCAAGAGCGTTTGGAAGTACAAGGATCTGTGGGAGGATATGAGCGAAAGAATCGGCTTCTGGGCTGATTTTGAAAACCCCTATATCACCTACGACAACAAGTACATCGAATCCGTATGGTGGGCATTCAAGCAGCTCGACGCAAAAGAGCTTCTCTACCATGGCCACAAGATTGTTCCCTACTGCCCCCGCTGCGGTACCGCTCTTTCCTCACACGAGGTTGCACAGGGCTACAAGAACATCAAGACCCGTTCGGCATACGTTCGTTTCAGACTCCGTGACGATGCTGACACCTGCTTCCTTGCCTGGACAACCACACCGTGGACTCTTCCCTCAAACGTTGCTCTTTGCGTAAATCCCGACGCTGAGTACGTTAAAATCAAGGCTGAGGACGGCTGCTACATTCTTGCAAAGGCACTCGTCGGCGGTCTGTTTGAAGAGGGCAAGTACGAGGTTGTTGCCGAATACATCGGTAAGGATCTTGAGTACACAAAGTACGAGCCTCTTTTCCCGTATGTTAAGGACAAGTACTACGACAAGGCATGGTTTGTAACCTGTGACGGTTACGTAACGCTTGACAGCGGTACGGGCGTTGTTCACATTGCTCCCGCCTTCGGTGAGGACGACTCCAAGGTCGGTAAAAAGTACAAGCTTCCCTTCGTTCAGCTTGCTGACGAGCGCGGCTGCTTCCCCGAAATTGCAACAGAATACGCAGGCCGTTTCGTTATGGACTGTGACCCCGATATTATCACAAGACTCAGCAACGAGGGCTCTCTTTTCAAGGTGCAGACCATTGAGCACCAGTACCCCTACTGCTGGCGCTGCGACAGCCCCCTGCTTTACTACGGCAAGCCCAGCTGGTTTATCGCAATGAGCACACTGCGCGACGAGCTTACAGCTGACAACGCTTCCGTAAACTGGCTTCCCGAAACCTACCGTGACGGCCGTATGGGTAACTTCGTCGGCAACGTTATCGACTGGGCTATCTCCCGTGACCGTTACTGGGGTACTCCCCTTCCCGTATGGGTTTGCGACAAGTGCGAAAAGCACCACGTAATCGGCAGCGTTGAAGAGCTCAGCGCTCTCACCGGTGCACCCGCAGATATCGACCTGCACAAGCCCAGCGTTGACCCGCTTACCTTCGCTTGCGAATGCGGCGGCACAATGCACAGAGCACCCGAGGTTATTGACTGCTGGTTCGACTCAGGCGCAATGCCCTTTGCACAGCAGCACTATCCCTTTGAGAATAAAGACCTGTTTGAAAAGCAGTTCCCGGCTGATTTCATCAGCGAGGGCAGCGACCAGACACGCGGCTGGTTCTACTCACTCCAGGCTATTTCAACTGCTATCTTCGGCAAGTCTCCCTATAAAAACTGCGTAGCGCTCGGTCTTGTCAACGACAAGGACGGCATCAAGATGTCCAAGCACAAGGGCAACGTTGTTGACCCGTGGGAGGTTATGGACAAGCACGGTGCAGACGCTATCCGCTGGTACTTCTACGTTTCCTCCGCTCCCTGGATTTCCACAAACTTCGACGGCGATGCAATCAACGAGCATCAGCGCCGCTTTATGGGCACAATGTGGAACACCTTCCACTTCTACAACCTCTACTCGGGTATTGATAACTTCAACCCCAACAACTATAAGCTCAGCGACTGCAAGCTTACTATGATGGACAAGTGGATTCTCGGTCTGCTCAACTCCGTAATCAGAAAGGTTGACACAGAGCTTGAGGGCTACCACATCACAGAGGCTGCAAGAGAGCTTGTAAGCTTTGTTGACCTTATGAGTAACTGGTACGTCCGCCGCTGCCGCCGCCGTTTCTGGATGAGCGAGCTTACCGAGGACAAGATTGCCGCTTATATGACACTCTATACTGTTCTTGATAACCTTATCAGACTTGCCGCTCCCTTTGTACCGTTTGCAACGGAAACAATTTACCAGAGCCTTGTCCGCAAGAATAACCCCGATGCTCCCATCAGTATCCATATGTGCGATTTCCCCGTTTGCGACGAGAGCTACATTGACGAAGCACTCGAGCGTGATATGAAGCTCGTTTACGATTCAGTAGGTATTGCAAGAAACGCAAGAAACCTTGCAAACCTCAAAATCCGTCAGCCGCTTTCACGCCTTCTCGTCTGTGTTGAGGGTGAGGACGCTCACTTCAACGAGGAAATGCTCTCCATCATCGCAGAAGAGCTCAACGTTGAAAAGGCAGAGCAGACAAGCTCCACAAAGGGCTTCATTTCCCACACAATCAAGCCTCAGCTCAAGACACTCGGCCCGAAGTACGGCAAGGTACTCAACGCTATCCGCGAATACTTCGCAACAGTTGACGGCGACAGCGTAATTGACGATATCGAGGCTAACGGCAGCCACAAGACAAACCTTGGCGGCACAGACGTTGAATTCGTTATGGAAGACCTTCTTATCAGCACAGGCTACAAAGAGGGCTTCATGTCTGCGGCTGACAGAAATATCACCGTAATTCTCGACACAGTCCTTACACCCGAGCTTATTCAGAAGGGCTATGCCCGTGAGTTTGTTTCCAAGGTACAGAATATGCGTAAGTCCTCCGGCTTCGAGGTTATGGACAGAATCGTTATCACCTACGCAAGTGACGACGAGTTTGAGCAGCTCCTTGCTCCGAGCGTAGAGGCTGTTTCCAAGGAGCTTCTTGCAGACGAAATTGTCCGCGCAGAAAGCGTTGAAGGCGAAGAACTTGATATCAACGGCAAGAATGTCGTAATTTCCGTTAGAAAGGTGCAGAAATAATGCTGGAAAAAAAGTATGATTTCAGAGCGGCTGAAAAATCAGTTCAGCAGCTCTGGGCAGATAAAGACGTTTACCGCTTTGACCCGACAAGCCCCAATCAGATTTACTCTATCGACACTCCGCCCCCGACTGTAAGCGGTTCGCTTCACATCGGTCACATCTTCTCCTACACCCAGGCAGAGATGGTTGCCCGTTACCGCAAGTTTATGGGCTACAACGTTTTCTACCCCTTCGGCTTTGACGATAACGGTCTTCCCACCGAGCGTCTCGTTGAAAAGGAAGAAGGCATAAAGGCAAAGGACCTCTCCCGTGAGGAGCTCTACACAAAGTGTATGAGCACTACCGCAAAATACGTTGAGGAGTTCACAAACCTCTGGAAGTCACTCGGCTTCTCTGTTGACTGGAACCTCCGCTACGAGACAATCGACGAGCGCAGCCGCCGTATTTCACAGAAGTCCTTTATCCGTCTTGCAAAGGAAGGCAAGGCTTACGTCAAGGAGTCTCCCGTTCTCTGGTGTACAGAGTGCCAGACCTCTATTGCACAGGCTGAGCTTGACAGCGCAGACATCAAATCAACATTCAACTACATCTACTTTATGGTTGACGGCAAGCCCCTCACGGTTGCAACAACCCGTCCCGAGCTGCTTTACGGCGTAGTCTGCCTTTTCGTCAACCCCGAGGATGAAAGATACAAGGAATACGTCGGCAAGAAGGCTGTTGTTCCCGTATTTAACTATGAGGTTCCGATTCTCACCGACGAAATCGTTAGCCTTGAAAAGGGTACAGGCGTTGTTATGTGCGCTACCTACGGCGACCAGACTGACGTTGACTGGTGCGAAAAGCACAACCTTCCCTACCGCAAGGTTATCACAACCGAAGGCAGAATGGACGAGAGCGTTCCCTATGTTGCAGGTATGAGCGTTTACGGCGCACGTAAAGAGCTTGTCAGAATGATGGAGGAGCAGGGTCTTCTTGAAAAGGTAGAGGACATTGTCCACCCCGTTCAGACTCACGAGCGCTGCGGCAAGCCGATTGAAATTCTTCCCTCCCGCCAGTGGTATATTGACATTCTTTCCCACAAGGACCTCTTTGTTGAGGCAGGTAAGAAAATCAACTGGTACCCCACATTTATGAAGAGCCGTTACGACGTATGGGTTGAAAACCTTAAGTGGGACTGGTGTATTTCCCGTCAGCGCTACTTCGGCGTTCCGTTCCCGGTATGGTACTGTAAGAAGTGCGGCAAGCCTATGTTTGCAGACGAAAGCATTCTCCCCGTTAACCCGCTTGAATTCACACCCGAAGCAACCTGCGAATGCGGCTGCAGCGAGTGGATTCCCGAATCCTCCGTTCTCGATACCTGGGCAACCTCTTCAATGACTCCCCAGATCAACGCACACTGGGAAGAGCCGGACGGCACAGACCTTTCCGACAAGATTGCTCCTATGACAATGAGAACACAGGCTCACGAAATTATCAGAACATGGGCTTTCTATACAATTGCAAAGAGTATGTACCACACGGGCAACATTCCGTGGCAGGATATTATGGTCTGCGGCTTCGTTCTTGCAAAGAAGGGCGAAAAGATTTCCAAGTCCAAGGGCAACGCAGTCAAGTCCCCTGCACAGCTTGTTGAAGAGTTCGGCGCAGACTGCATCCGTTACTGGGCAGCAAACACCAAGCTCGGTACAGATACTTACTTCTCCGACGATGAGCTTAAGATTGCAAACCGCTTCCTTACAAAGCTCTGGAACGCTTCCAAGTTCACACTCACTCACCTTGAGGATTACACCAAGGCTGATGCTCCTGCTGAGCTTCTTCCCGTTGACAAGTGGATTGTCGAGCGCTGCAAGCAGACTATGCGCCGCTGCATCAAGCTGCTTGACGAATACGAAATCGGTTCTGCAAGACACGAGATTGACGATTTCTTCTGGAAGGATTTCTGCGACTACTACGTAGAAATCAGCAAGGAAAGACTCTACCAGCCCGAGGTACACGGCTACGAGGAGCGCAGAAGCGGTCAGTTTGCAATTTACTACTGCCTGCTTAACATCCTTAAGATGTAC